>JAADYZ010000052.1 GCA_010092775.1 Chloroflexota bacterium | reverse complement strand
AGATGTGTATAAGAGACAGCCCCTGATGTGACCGTTGAATCGGGCGGGACCCTGCCAACCCCCGACCCGGCCCAGGTTCTGCCGACACCCACCATCGCTCCGACGGTGACGCCAATTCCGGAAGAGGCGGCCACAGATGACAGTGCTGCCGAAGCGCCCACGCTTGAGCCGACAAGCGCTGTGGACGAATCGAGCAGCGAGGCGAACCCAAATCAAGGTGTCACACCAACTCCGGTTGATCCTACGGCCACCGAGCCTCCAGCCGCCGTACCGACTACCGTCGCGGACGTACCAGTGAATCCAACCGGGGACGATACTGCTCCGCGTCCGGACCTTGAGGCTATCCGAGCGTCTGTCCAACCGAGAGGAGTACAGGCCATAATACCCAACCTGCTAATTGGCTTAGGCACACTCATTATAGTCGCGGGGGCGATCTACTTCTTCAGTGGGCTGCGCGCGCGGCAGAATGAAGACGTAGCAGCCAGTGAGGAAGATGGATTTGACGATCCAACCCCTGTCGCGCAACGTCGCTATGACGACGCAACGGACGCCTATGAGCGCATTGATGTACCCGATGAACTGCCCGCCGTCTATGATGAGGCCATCTACGATGATCTCGACGAAGACGAGGAATTCAGCGGCGGCGACCTTGAAGATGAGCTCGCGGTTGATCATGATCAGGCTGACAGCGAAACCTCATTCAGCGATGAGGAAGAAGACTGGGATGAAGGTGCGCTGGATGACGAGGAACTAACCTAGTTAGCAAAGGTGTAGAGGACCGAGCAGCGCTCGGGGTAGTTGCCTGTCACATCAACCACAACCAAGCGAACGAAGTAGTCGCCGTTGGGCCAACGCGTCGTGACGAGATCATGTAGGACGTCCTGGCTAATGGGTTGATCGTTATCGTAGAAGGTCACGAATGGATCACCGGTCCCCGACGGTTTTATCTCCAGTTTGTAAAAATCAAATGCTTCTGTTTGGGCACTTCCCCATAAGCGGGTGACGCCCCGCACTATGCTGCCTGGCGCGGGTGAGGTAATGCGCGAGTTGGGGTCCGTGCAGGCCCCCGCTGTAACTCCCGGTGTCGGCAAGACTGGCGTGATCGAAGGCGACAACGTGCCCGCCGCAAGGGTGGGCGTCGCAATTGGGGCTGGTTGGACAGGCACATAGACAAACTGCCCTTCGTAGATGGTGCTGCTATCCAGGCAGTTGGAGCGCTGTAACTGGATGCCGCTCAGGCCCACCCGCCGCCCAATTGATGACAGGGTGTCGCCCCGCTGGACTCGATAGGCGAACCACGCATCGGGAATCCGGCAGGTTTCTGGGGTGGCGCTGGGCGGATGCGGCGTGGTGGTTGGGCTTGCTGTGACTGGAGTTGGCGACGGGCTGGCGGTCACGGTCGCCGTTGAGGTGGGTGATGGTGTCACCTGCGTCACACGAGTGGCGGGACCTGTCGCGCTGGGAAGGAGTTGGGTGGCTGTTGCTGTCGGAGTGACGTTCGCCGTCTCAATGGCACTCTCACCCAGGGTGAGCAAGATCGCAGCGGCCAACGTACCAATGATGGCAACCAGGATAATGGCGCCAACCACGAACTGCTGACCGAGATTCGCTTGCCGGGAGGGGGCCATGATGACGGTCTAGGCTCCATTGCGCGGCTTAAGCGGCCAGAAGACATAAAAGGTCGTACCAACCCCGGTGACGCTTTCCAGGCGAATATGGCCGCCATGTGCATCGATCAAGGCTTTGGCTAAGGACAAGCTGACCCCCGTATCTCCCAAGCCCTCAATCAATGGGTTATCAGCGCGGTATTTGCGCTCGAAGACGAGTTCGAGCTCTGCCGGGTCCACACCCACCCCGGAGTCTTCAACCGCGATAAACAGACAATAGACTTCATCAGAACTGTCGGGTGGCAGCGGAACCATCGCCGCATCGATCATGAACTGCACTTCGCCACGTACTGGGGAGGCAAGCGCCGCATTCGACAGCAAATGCCCAAAGACTTGCAACACTGCATCACGGTCGGCAGTGACCACCGGGAGCTTGTTTGGCAGCGCGAGGCGCAAGGTCAGTTCTTTCTCGCGGAATTGATTGGCCATGCTGGTGATGGCTTCTTCCATCGCATAAACCACATCGACCTGCTCGAACTCGAGGTCCAGTTGGCCAGTATCCAGCGTGGTGATGCGGATCAAGTCATCGAGCAAGACGCCCATCCGCTCGGTGTTGGCGATCACCCGTTGGAGGAACTTGCGTTGGAGGGACCCCAAGATGCCAACAGATTCACCCAGTAGAAGCTGTGAGTAGCCCATCACTGAACTCATGGGGGTGCGCAGTTCCTGCGCGATCGATGCGACCACCTCGTTGTGGGAGTCGTTCTGATTGACCTCGGCAATAGACGCGCCAACTGACTGATTAGTGTTGAGGAGCTGCGTTTCCAGACCCTGCACCGTTTGCTGTGCCTGTGCCAGTTGCCCTTCTAATGCCTCGATGGCAGCCGCCCGCTCACTCAGGTCAGCATGTAGTGCTTCAATCTGGGCGTAGTCCACCTCGCTGACGCTGCCTGTGCCGTTTTCGAGCTCCCGCTGTAGGGCCTCGACGCGCTGTTGGGCTTGTGATCGGGTTTCAGCCAGGCTTGATTGCAGTTCGGCAATCTCATCCGTCTTACTGGTGAGTTGGCTCTCCATACTGCGCATCGCTGTCTCGACTTCGGCCATGTGATCCTTGAGGTCGACCACGGCACGCGCTCGTTCAGCGAGCTGTTTCTCTAGGGCTTCGATGAGCGCCGCGCGTTCGGCCAGCTTGGCTTCTAATTGCGCAACCGCTTCGCGAGCAACCTGTTCCAACTCGGCTTGGGCCTGGCGCAGATTATCGTCCAGGGTGGCTTCAGCCTCAGCTACCTGCACTTTGAGATTGGCGATTTCCGCCGCTTGGCTGGCCACCTTGGATTGGAGGATGTCGAGTTCGTAGGTGCTGCTCATGCCTGCACGGATTTGCTCTCGCAGCGCGTCAGCGAGGGCCTCGGCTTCGTTGAGGCGGGTTTGGAGGCCCACAGCCTCGCGGGATTTGTGAGCAAGCTGCTCTTGCAGAAAAGTCACTTCCTGCTGACTGATCGCGGCCTGTGCCAGCCGCGCCCGCAGCGACGCAATCTCGGTCTGGGCGGCTTGTTCAAACTGGCGGCGGAATGAGCCGGTGTCAAGAATCGAGCTACCTGTTAAAGCGCTGCCTTCGGCGCGCAGTCGTTCAGCTTCTTGTTCCAGCTTGTCACTGGCTTCTTGCAAGGCTTGATTATCCTTGCGAAGCTGATCCAATTCAGCCTCTATCGCTTCAAGGTTGTTGGTCTCTGCCTCACTTCGAAGGTCCTCAATGTGCTGGCGTAGCGCCACACTGTCTTGCTTAAGTCGTTCATTGTCCTGTCGTAAGGTTTCGATTTCCTTGCTGGTTTGCTGCAAATCTTCGCTCTCGGAGAGCAGTATTTCATAGCGACTTTGCAGCGCCTCGTAGTCCGTGCGGAGGTTTTGTAAGGTCTGATTGACCTCCTCCATCTGGGCCAGGTTGGTCTCCAGGGTCACGATTTTTGCCTGCGCGGCCAGCCAATCCTCGTCAGTGGGGCGGCTGTCAATCTGCTGGCGCAGCGTGCGGATATAGGCTTTCATCTCGTCGGCTTGACGCTGTGTATCGTTCAACTCGGCCCGTGCGGCAGTTAGCTCGGTGCGGACCGCCGTCAGATCATCCAGGATAGTGGCCTGACGGGTCGCCTCTTTGTTCAGGATGTCGTCGGATTCTTCACGTAGATCGGCGTGAGCCTCAGCATTCAGGAAGACTTGGGTGGCCAATGGCGCAAGGCGATCGAGTAGGTTGCGTTCTGTCTCGGTGAGCAGGCGGCCTGAATAAGGCGTCCCGACCATAAGAAGGCCGATCCGCTCTTCTTTGCGGGTCAGCGGCTGCAAGTACATTGGACCAACATGGGTAATGCCGATCGCTCGATAGAGATCACCTAGTTCACGGCGATTGCGCTGCGGCGTCATGCGGAGTTGTTTCAGGCGGCCTAAGGCATTGACGATGGTGGCATGATCACTGAGATCGATGAGGGCTTGTTCGAGATGGGATTGAGCAATGTTGTCGTAACTGCCCACTATCCCAGCCTCCTGGGCCGTTTCGTCCAGGACAGCCATCAAGCAGACATCCGCACGCATGGCAATGGCGGTGCCTTTGGCAATTTGCTTAACAGCGTCCGTCGGGTCCAGGGAATGGATCATCTCACCAATCGCTTCGACCACCTCAAGGATTTGCGGCCCATCGACTTTGACCTTCTCCTCAGGGACGACTGGCGCACGCACCGTTTCTTGTAGGGTTTCCGGTGGTGGGGTGCTCGGTTTTAGTGGCTGCGGACTCGGCGCAGCGTCCGCCAGCAGGGCTGGTTGGCCGTCAACGAGATCGGGGACGATGGCGCTCGATGAGGGTGTAGGTACAAATTCGTCAAAGTGCAGCAGTTGATCAACCACATGACGGTAGGCGATGGCAGCCAACATCGGCATTGCGATCAATTGACCCAGGCGCATTGCTGCAGCAACATCACCTGGAACTGGTTGGAAGAGGTGCAGAGTGGCTGCTAAGCCCAGTAGTAGCAGGAGAATACCCTTGATGACCAAATCATAAACATAGCGCCCGCGTACCACCAGCCAGATCAATCCGCCAATAGTCACCGTGATCTGAGCGATGCTCCAAACGACATCGAGCCAGGTTTGGTTAAACAGACTGCCCTCTTCAGCCGCCACAAACCAGAAATAGCCTGTGCCGAGTAGGGCGGCCACCATCATGCCCAGGATCACCGAAGCGACCAAATCGGGGATAAAGTTGCGCGCCAGCAGCACCGGATCGTCCATCGTGACGAAAACCCAGGCCAAGGCCAGAATCGTCAGCGTGTCCGCGACGCGCTCGATAGGGGGCAGCAAGATGTTGTTAGGAAGCACACCCTGAGACACGAGCAGCGCGGCGACCAACACCAGGCTGCGCGCACCAAAGATCGTCAGTGTGGCTATGGTGAGGCGTACCGTACTGTCGTCTCGTTCGCGCATCCACTGGCCAACGCAGATCGCCAAAGCTGCTTGTACGGCAAACAAGACGATTAGATGGTACACCAGGCTGCCGGGCGGCTGGCCAATGAGGTCGAGGATTTGATCTAGCCAGGGCATCTTGTCTCCAAACGGGTGAAGCAATCTTGCAAAATTATAGCATTGTGGCTGAATTGCGGACAGCCAGGGCGAGTATTCTGGACACCATGCTCCATGATGTTTAGAGATTTCCAACGTTTCGGTGTTAAACTGATAGAATGGTAGCGAACACAGAAGACAGTCAAGGTTAATCGACTCATGCCGATTTTTGAGGGACTGAGTGGTCGTCTCAATAATATTTTCGACGACCTGAAGAAGCGTGGCAAGCTCAACGAGAATGATGTCAACAGTGCCATGCGCGAGATTCGCTTAGCACTGCTTGAAGCGGATGTCCACTACAGTGTGGTGAAGACCTTTGTCAAGCGGGTGAAGGAACGAGCGGTAGGCACTGAAGTGGCCAAGAGCCTGACACCAGGCCAGCAAGTGGTTAAGATCGTCCATGAAGAATTGATCGAGACGCTGGGCAAACCAGGCCGCTTGAAACTGCATAGTTCACCGCCACACATCCTGATGCTGGTAGGTCTTCAGGGTTCGGGTAAAACCACCACCGCCGGCAAGCTGGCATTATTCTTGCGCCGCAAGCGCAACATGAGCCCCTATCTGATTGCCGCAGATACCTATCGCCCCGCGGCGATCGATCAGCTTCATTCTTTGGGCAAGCAGTTGGATATTCCGGTCTATAGTGAGGGTGTCGATAACAGCCCTCCGGACATTGTGGAACGAGGGCTTGCCCAGGCCCAAGCCGACGGCGCCGATCTGATCATCATCGACACCGCGGGCCGTTTGCAGATCGATGCAGACATGATGGATGAGGTCAGGGCCATCAAGGAGCGGGTTGATCCGCGTGAGATTTTGCTCGTTGCGGATGCCATGATCGGTCAGGAAGCGGTCAATGTAGCTGAAGGCTTCAATGAAGCGTTGGGGATTACCGGCCTCATTCTGACCAAGATCGATGGTGACGCACGTGGTGGTGCTGCCATCTCCATGCGTGAGGTAACGGGTGTCCCAATTAAATTCCTCGGTACCAGTGAGAAGATGGATGGCCTGGAAGAATTCCATCCTGACCGGCTGGCTAACCGCATCTTGGGGATGGCCGATGTACTCACGCTGATCGAAAAAGCGGAGTCGATGGAGATCGATGAGGCTGAAGCGATTGAACTGGAACAGAAGCTGCGTGACGCCAGCTTCGATCTTGAGGACTTTCGCAAACAGCTTCAACAACTCAAAAAGATGGGGCCGCTCACCCAGATTCTGGAGTTGGCTGGAATGGGGCAGGTAAGCGAGCAGGTGCCTCCGGAAGAAATGGATAGACAATTCAAGCGCTTTGAGGCTATAATTAACTCCATGACGCCGCAGGAGCGGCGGCGACCGAAACTTCTTAATGCCAGTCGGCGTCGTCGCATTGCAACGGGTAGTGGCACCTCTGTACAAGAGGTCAACCAGTTGATCAAGCAGTTCCAGGAAGCCCGGCGTCTTATGAAGAAGATGTCTAAGGGGCGACGGTTACCCCAAAATATCAGCGAATTATTCCGCTGATGGGGTTCGCGTTGCCCTTATCAGTCAGTTAAAGGAGAACGTTGAAAGATGGTTAGAATTCGCTTGCGCCGCGTCGGCAGCAAGAAAAACCCAAGTTATCGTGTAGTGGTCGCTGACCAACGTAGTCCACGTGATGGTCGCTTCATTGAAAAGATTGGTTTCTACAATCCACGTACTGAACCCTCGACGATTGACATCGATGAAGCGCGTGCGTTGTACTGGTTAGGCAATGGCGCTCAACCCAGTGAGCGCGTTCAGAAGCTGCTGCAAATCCGAGGTACCTGGGATCGTTACCAACGGCTCAAGGCTGGGGAAGACCTTGAAGCTCTGCTGGCAGAGGCCGCCGCGGAGGAAGCCGAACGCGAACCAGTTGATCCGCGTACACGCCGAGACGACTTGATTGCAGAAGCCCGTAATCGGTCAAGTTCAGCAGCAGGTGCCACTGAATAATCCAAGCGGTTAAGCCAACCCTCATCAGAAAAAGGATCCAACTGAAGCTGTCCGTACAGCTCTCAGGGGGTAATTATTACATATGAAAGAACTGGTTGAGTACGTCGCCAAGGAATTGGTCGATGATCCGTCCCAGGTGCATGTGCGTGTCGTTCGCAATTCGCGAGCGCTTGTGGTGCTTGAACTCCGCGTCGCGCCAGACGATATGGGGCGGATCATTGGACGCAATGGTCGGGTGGCCAACGCGATCCGATCCTTGCTGCAAGTCATGGGTGAACGTCGGGGTAAACGTGTTACGCTTGACATTGTGTGAAGTAGCCCCGCATGAGTGACAGCAATCCTCAGGACAATCAGCCACCAGAAAAGCGTCGTCGCCGGGTGAGGCGTGTTTCGCGCAAGCAAGAGCGCGCAGCAGATGAACCGCAATCTGGGCGCGTGGAGTACCTAGTCGTTGGGCAGATCACACGGCCACATGGTGTACGTGGCGAGGTGGCCATCAAAGTGCTGACGGATTATCCAGGGCGTCTGCAAGCGCTGAAAACGCTCTATCTAGGGGATGATCACCAGCCCTATGAGGTGCAGCGCTTGCGCCCCCATCGGGGCGGATTGATCGCCCAATTTGTTGGCATCAATGATCGAGACGAAGCGGAACACCTACGCCGTCTTTACGTCAAGATTCACATCAATGATGCTGTGCCCTTGGAAGACGGAGAGTACTATCTCTTCCAGATTCAAAACATGTTGGTTGTCACCGAAGACGGTGAGGAGTTGGGCCGGATCACCAACATCATTGAAACGGGGGCCAATGACGTGTTTGTGATTAGCTCAGCAAGTGGGCGCGAAATCCTGATCCCCGCGATTCCAGATGTGATACGCAAGGTCGATACAGATGCAGGTGTCATGACCATCCATGTGTTGGATGGCCTGATCGACTAAGTTGATTAACTGGCTGAATGAAGCCAACGAGGAGAATTGTAAACATGGGAAACGAACCCAAACAATACCCTATGACGCAAGAAGCCTACGATAGGCTCGTGGCTGAGCACACTCGCTTAACGGAGATTGATCGGCCGGCATTGGCGCGGCGCCTGAAAGCGGCCATCGAAATGGGGGACTTGTCTGAGAATGCCGAGTACATCTCGGCAAAGGAGGACCAAGGGTTCCTCGTTGGTCGCATCAACGAACTGGAAGAACAGATCAAGGGTGCCTACATCATCCAGGAAACTGGCAGCAACGACAAGGTGCGTTTAGGAAGTCGTGTGACCGTGGTCGAAGACGGCGAGACGGATGAGGAGGTTTTTCTCCTTGTTGGGCAGGTCGAGGCCAACCCGATGCAGGGCAAAATCTCCAATGAGTCTCCGTTGGGCATGGCATTGATGGGCAAGAAGAAGGGCTCGAAAGTGCGGATCAATGCGCCCGATGGCAAGCTCGTCTTCAAGATCGTGCGTATTGAGTAAGAGCAACCGCAAACGCGAACCAAAAAGAGACCAGATGCAATTCATCTGGTCTCTTTTTAATTTCGATCAATCTGGGTGGATGGTTAGTCTTTTTTCCATGCAGCTAACTCAATCGTGATGCGCTCAACCACGCTATTGGGTGGGGCACCAGCAGCGTCCGCTTTGTATGACAAATCTACTACGCGGATCTGGACTCGCAGCGAGGCTGTCTCAAGCATGGTCCGTTCGCCTGCCTTGATCAGTGCTGCCTCACCTTTTGCGGCCAACTTGGAACGGATTGCCTCGTCGTTGAAGGCATGGTCGCTCATCAAGACCTTGGTCACCGTGCGAATATCGTTCTTGTCGAACAACCAGGCTTCAATGGCCGTGACGAATTTGTTGGCACCGCCAGGCACCGTTTCTGCAATGCCTACACCGGTTTCCCCGAGGAACTCCCCGCCAGGTGTTTCGATGCTGAAAGAGTCATCGTAGAGGTCGTCGCCAAATAGGTAGGTGGTCATAAACTGGACGACTGGTGGTGTCTTGCCCTCAGCAGCGTAATCGATTTTCTCTGCCGCTGCTGAGAGGGCCGCCCCAGCTTGGGCGCTACTCTTGGGGCTGCCATCATCATCAACTTCCTTCCTTCGTCCACCAAAGAGACCACCGCGAGCAGGCCGTGTCGATTGGTCGGCTGGTTTAGATGCTGCCGCTGCGGGGGCCGGGCTGGAGGTTGCTGGTGATGATGCCGCTGGTTTGGCTGCCCCTGGAACGCTCGGTGGTGCTGACGGCGGGGGCGCGCCAATTGTAGAAGCGCGGGCCGATGAAGATGGAATGGCTGCGCCTGCATTGACTGGCTTGGTGGCCTCTTCTTCGCTCGATTGAATAACCGTCAAGACGCCATACCCAACTGCACCAATCAATGTGAGGAAGATGACAGCGATGCCGAGAATACCCGGTAGTGCTCCAATCGGGCGCGTTGAGCAGACCGGCACGCCGGTGTTCTGGGCGACCGTAATGGCGCCGCTATCAACTTGGGCCCGCAGGTCTGTCAAGTTTTGCTGCTGGATTGGGAACCCCTCGGCGCGGGCCTGAGCGGCGTTAAAAGCGGTGTTGAGGCCGTCGTCCTCCAGGCAGATGAACGAGAGCCGATCTGCTGCGATACCGGGATTGGGGTCGGTAGCGTAGGCGTCTGCAACAGCCAGAACATAATAACCCTGGTAGCTCTGTTCAAGCTGCCAGATGCCTGTGTTCTCGATGCGCACCGCCGAAGATGCCCATATACCACCTCCAATCGCACCAAGCACCAAGGCAACGATGGCGGCGATTACAGGGGCTAGCTTCCCGATGTCTAGGTTCATAGGATGACCCTTCCTTGCGTAGCAGACGGATAAACGGGTGATGGTGACAGGATGTTCAGAGTGTTGGGTGGTCTAGTCTCTGATATTGTACTCCATCCCCTGATCGTGACAAGTCTCTGTCGAAAAACAAGCTGAGCCCTATACGGACTCAGCTTGTTCATTGACTTGTGAAGGAAGTGTTTCCAACGGAACTTGCTCTTCGCAGTTGGTGCACTTCGCAGTTTTCTTGTTCTGTACAACGAGCAAGCTGCTGCAAACCGGGCATGGATCGGGGAGTGGTTTCTTCCAACTGGTGAACTCACACTCTGGGTAGTTTGAGCAGCCGTAGAAGGTCCGGCCTCGTTTGGTCTTGCGCTCGACGATGTCGCCGCCGCACTGCGGGCAGGTCACGCCGACCTTCTCCAGCCAAGGCTCTGTGTGACGGCACTCTGGGAAATTCGAGCAGCCGATAAAGCGACCATAGCGGCCCCAGCGCACAACTAGATCGTTGCCACAGACAGGGCAAGCACGGCCAACTCGTTCATCACCCAGGTCAACGTTCGGAATGTGCTCGTATGCCCAGACGACCTGCTCCTTAAAAGGCTGATAGAAGGCCTCCAAGACGGGGACATGGTTCATGTCTCCAGACGCAATCTTATCGAGGTCGCTCTCCATCTCTGCTGTGAAGTTCAAGTCGACGATTTCATTAAAATGATCGACCAGCAAGTCATTGACGATAATCCCGGTCTCGGTCGGCAGCAGCCGCTTGGCATCCCGTGTAACATAGCCTCGCTGTTGAATGGTCTGCAAAATTGGCGCATAGGTACTCGGACGCCCGATGCCGTGTTCCTCAAGCGCTTTCACCAGTGATGCTTCCGTGTAACGTGGCGGGGGTTGGGTGAAGTGCTGCTCAGGATACACACCCAGGTTGTCTAGGTCGTCTCCATCGACAAGCGCCGGAAATTGACGATCCAAATCGTCATCTGCCGGGTTGTCTTCGTCGTACTTATCGGCGTAAACACTCAGAAAGCCAGGGAAGCGCAGCGTTGAGCCGCTTGCGCGCAAATGATAGGGGCGAGTTCCGTTAAGGGTTCCAGGTGGCCCCGCCACCACATCGACTCGCAGCGTATCGTAGACGGCAGGTGTCATCTGGCTAGCGACAAAACGCTGCCAGATCAGCTTATACAGCCGGAACTGATCGCGGCTCAAAAACTCTTTGAGTGCCTCTGGCGTCCGATAGGTGCCAGTTGGGCGGATCGCTTCGTGGGCTTCCTGAGCCCCCTTCACCTTTTTGGAGTAGGTGTTGGGCGATTCCGGAACATAGTCTTCACCAAAGACTTCGACAATGTAGCGCAGCGCTTCTTGCTGTGCGACATCGGCAACGCTGGTGCTGTCGGTCCGCATATAGGTGATCAGCCCGGTCACGCCATCTTCGCCGCCAATGTCAACCCCCTCATAGAGCTGTTGGGCGATGCTCATTGTCTTACGAGCGGTGAAGCCTAACCGACGCGATGCTTCTTGCTGAAGGGTGCTGGTGATAAAGGGTGCGGATGCCTTCCGGCGGCGCGTGCCGCGTTTGATCTCATCGACTGCGTAGACGCTCTGCTCCAAGTCGGCCACAACCGGTTCGACTGACCCTTGCGTGGGCAGATCAATGCCCTCACCATGAATGTTGATCAGGCGGGCTGTGAAGGTGCCGCGTTCCGGGTCGTCGCCTTCCTCAGAACGAGCCAGTTCCACATCGACCGTCCAGTATTCTTCTGGAACAAAGGTGTCGATCGCACGTTCCCGCTCAACAATTAGACGCACAGCTACCGACTGTACCCGTCCAGCGGAAAGGCGTGGTCTTATCTTCTCCCACAGCAATGGGCTCAGTTCGTAGCCTACCAAGCGGTCCAAGATGCGCCGGGTTTGCTGGGCATTGACCCGGTCCATATCAATGGTGCGGGGGTTATCGAAGGCTGCTTGTACCGCGTCTCGGGTGATCTCATTGAAGACCACGCGATGGGCGCGTTCTTCCTCAACACCAGTGGCCGCCATCACATGCCAGGCGATCGCTTCACCTTCCCGATCAGGGTCTGTGGCTAGGTAGACTTCCTCGGCTTGCTCGACGGCTGCCTTGAGATCTTTGACCACTTCTCGCTTGTCATTCGGTACGCGGTAACGTGGCTCGAAGTCGTTTTCTAGGTCGACCGATAACTGTGACTTGAGTAAGTCTCTCACATGCCCCACCGATGCCTTGACCTTAAACTGCTTGCCAAGATAATGCTCAATGGTGCGCGCTTTAGCTGGCGACTCGACAATCACGAGCTTTCCAGAGCGGCGCTTGCGAGTGCTGCGTGTGGTCTTCCCTTTGCGTTTCCGCGGCTTTGATTCTTGTGGCTCAGGTGGTGTCATGCCTTCGTGGGCTGCTGTCGCACCCATGCGGAACATATTGGTGCCGCATACCTCGCACACCCCCTGCGAGCCCGGACGCCCATTGGCAGTGAAAACCGGCTTAATATCGACGATGTTTCGCTTGCGTTGACAACTTACACAGTACGCCTGTAGTTGTTTTTCTTTACTCATAAATGCTCTTTGCGCTGACTCTCTTTCAAGCTATTGACCAGCTTCTTTACATCCTGTACACGATCCCGTCGACAAACCAGAAGAACATCATCGGTATCTATGATGACTAAATCCTCTACGCCAATGGTTGCTACCATCCGTGTGCTGTAGATCAGCGATCCGTTCGTGTCGATCAGCACGGGCTCTTGGCCTGAGAACACGTTTTGATTGGTGGTGCCGTCCGAGAGAATATCGTAAAGCGTGGAGAAATCCCCAATATCGGTCCAGCCGATCTTGGCCGGTATGACGCAGAGCTTCTCCCGGATGTGTTCCATCAATGCGTAATCGACGGAGATGCGGTTCAGCTTGGGCCACACGCGATTAAATACTCGGTCGTAGTCAGCGTGGCCGATCTTACCCGCGAGATCGTTTAGCACAGCGTTCAACTCTGGCGCGTGGCGCTCAAATTCACCCATTACCCGTTGGACGGGCCAGATGAACATACCACTATTCCAACTGTATGCGCCACTTTCAATAAACTCCTGTGCTGTCTCCGAATTCGGCTTTTCCCAGAAGCGAGTCACCTCATATACGCTGAGATCCCCCATTTGTTCCATCAGCGGGCCGCTCTGAATGTAGCCATAACCGGTAGCAGGATAAGTGGGTGTAATGCCCAAGGTGACGATGTTGCCCCGCTGAGCCATCTCAATGGCCGCTTGAAGAACTTGGTGGAAGCGTGGAATATCCGTGATGTAGTGGTCGGCTGTCAATACCGCCATAATCGCACTCGGATTGCGATCGCGGATGTGAATCGCTCCCAGGCCAACCGCCGGTGCCGTATCCCGCCCGATGGGTTCGATGATGTAGTTCTCTGGTGGGATATCTACAACTTGTTCCTGGAGCAGCAGGCTAAGCTGCTCGTTCGCCACGACAAAGATTCGATCGGGCGTCAATAGCGGATGCAAGCGCTCGACTGCAATCTGGTACATTGAGCGCTCAGCTTCCACTAGCGAGAGCAGCGGCTTAGGGCGCTCCTGCCGACTGAGTGGCCATAGACGGGTGCCTGCGCCGCCTGCCATAATGAGTGCATAAGTGTTTGAGTCAGTCATAATCGTTCACATGGTGCAGACCTCTAAGTGAGGACGCTGCGCCAATCCTCCTTTGATAAGAATGTTTACTCTTGCGGTCACTAAGACCGCACGTAAGTCATTGTTGCAACTTGCCGCACGACCCCTTTAAGCTCCAACATGGCAAGCGTGCTACTCACCTGGCTAACGGGGAGGGCGGCCTGCCGGGTTAGCTCGTCCACGTGCAGGGGATCGCTTGAGAGCAAGGCCAGAATCGCCTGTTCATCGGAACTCATGTTGGGTGCCGCACTGCGTACAGTCTGATAGGTCGCGACCTGTTCCAGGTTGAGCGCTTCCAGAATATCCTGGGCCGACAGAACCGGAATCGCCCCATCACGGATCAACTGATTGGTGCCATCACTGTTGGCCTGGGTGATGTTGCCAGGAACCGCAAAGACCTCGCGGCCTTGTTCAAGGGCATAACGCACCGTGACCAGCGCACCGCTTTTGGCCCCTGCCTCTGTGACGAGTACCCCTCGAGCCATGCCGCTCATGATGTTATTTCGCCAGTGGAATTTGCGGCTCTCAGGCTGTGTGCCCAACGGATAGGGCGTCATCACGGCGCCCTGGCTAATGATCTTAGCGGCCAAGCCCCGATGCTCAGGTGGATAGATGGTATCTAGTCCGCAGCCGAGCAAAGCAATGGTGCGTCCGCCAGCTTCAAGCGCGGCTTGATGGGCGGTGCCATCCACTCCGCGAGCGAGCCCGCTTACGATCGTCAGCCGGTTGAGAGCCAATTCAGATGTGATCTGGTGGGTGACTTGTCGACCATAAGCTGATACAGAGCGTGTTCCGACCACCGTCAAAGCCCATTCATCGCCTGGGTCGAGTGTGCCGCGCAAGTAGAGTAATGGTGGTGCGGCGTCAATTTGTCGGAGCGGTTTAAGCAACGCCGGATAATCTTCATCGTCCCAGGTTAAAACGGCAATGCCGAGTCTATCAAGACGGGCCATCTCAGCACCAAGATCGAGTTTCTGGCGGGCCGTAAGGAAGCTGTTGAGGGCGCGTTTGTCAAAGTCGGCTTCGCGTAGTTCGTCGCTGCTGGCAAGCCAGGCCGCTTCCAGCGAGCCGAAGCGTTCCAGTAAGCGCCTCACACGCACTGGCCCAACGCCTTTGACTAGATTAAACCCGACCCAATATGCTCGCTCGCTGAGTTTCATTGATGAAAGTGAATCAGAGAGCCCGCTTAGGGCTTGGCAAAGGGCTCGAAGAGCTTCTGATACTCTTCGAGTGCAAAACGATCGGTCATCCCGGCGATGTAATCGCAGACAGCACGTTCGAGTGACAGAGTGCCTTCAGTGCTGACACGATTTTGCACGGCGGTTGGAAGCTGCTCAGGGGTGCTGATGAAAGCCTCAAACATCTCAGTGATGTAGCGCTCAGCTTTCTTGGCCATGCGCACGACGCGATAGTGGTTGTACATGTTTTTATACAAATAGTCTTTCAATTCTCGCGCCATTGCCGCCATCTCGTCACTTGAGGTCACCACGTTTTCGTCCAACTTCTGGATGTCTTCGGGCGACTTGGGACTGTGTTTCTCGATCCGCTCATGTGTCGCTTCGCAGAGATCTGTCACCAGCAAGCTGATTAAGCGGCGGATAATCTTGTGCCGATCGATTGCAGAAAAGCTATCACCCGTGATGTCGACCAGCTCTTTCCCGCGATCCCACAAGGCCAGTCCGTTGAGCTGCTCCGGCACCAGCAGGCCAGCGGCCAGGCCATCGTCCAGGTCGTGCGCAGTGTAGGCGATTTCATCCGCCACGTTGGCGATCTGCGCTTCGAGGCTGGCGCGGGTGTTGGGATCGTAGTCATCGACAATATGGCTGTGATCGTACTCCGTTTCGTGTTTGACGATCCCTTCGCGTACTTCATAGGTGAGGTTCAAGCCTGGGTAATCCGGATAGCGGCGCTCCAAGAGTGTGACAACACGTAAGGCCTGTTGATTATGCTCGAAGCCGCCATGATCTTTCATCAAGCGATCGAGGACATACTCTCCAGAGTGCCCAAAGGGTGGATGACCAATGTCATGGACCAGACAAATCGCTTCGACCAAATCTTCGTTGGCGCCCAGGGTGCGCGCAATAGTGCGCCCAATTTGGGTGACCTCAAGCGTATGAGTCAGGCGGGTGCGAAAATCGTCCCCTTCGTGGTTGACGAACACTTGCGTCTTGTATTCCAGGCGGCGGAAGGCTGTATTGTGCAGAATTCGATCACGGTCTCGCTGGAAGGCCGTGCGGAAGGTTGCTTCATCACCGGGATAAACACGCCCGCGTGAATCCCCGCTCTTCAAGGCATAGGATGCCAGGATTTTGCGTTCACGCTTCTCAATTGCCTCACGTGTCAATAGCATGGGGTGGTCTTCCTCTAGGTCAGGTGGTGGAACCTGTACGGCAGTCTAGCATTCCGAACCGAGGCTGTCAACGCCTGCTTTTGATGGCGACCAGGCTTTGCGCTATAGTCGGGCCCATATCGACAGGTTAAACAGCCGGTTCATCCTGCGGTGCAAGGTGCCCGGTATTCGATCCCCACGCAATCCGGAGGAAATCCAACATGACTGAAGAACGCCCCAATGGGGTAACCCTGGGTGGTACGCCCCACACGGTACGTGGTCCGATTTTAGCGGTTGGCGAGAACGCTCCCGATGCCGAACTCGTGGCGACGGATTGGAGCCGCATTAAGCTGTCTGACTACGAGGGCAAGGTCCGTTTGCTCAGTGTCGTTCCCTCGCTCGATACAGGCGTGTGCAACGCTCAGACACAGCGTTTCAATGAAGAGGCCGCAGCCTTTAACGAGGATGTGGTGGTCCTCACAATCAGTGCCGATCTGCCACCTGCCCAGGGGCGTTGGGTCAATACCAACGGGGCAGAGCGGGTGAAAGTTGTCTCCTGTCACTACGACATGGCCTTTGCCGACAGCTATGGTGTGCATGATACAGACTACCGCTGGTGCCAACGGGCAGTCTTTGTGATCGATCAGGATGGTACGTTGCAGCATGCTGAGTATGTTCCTGAAATTGGCGATGAGGTGAACTTCGACGCGGCAGTAGCCAAAGTCAAAGAACTGGCTGGTTAGTACCATGCTAGATCCGCGTGCAGATAAAGTCGCCCAGGTGATGGTGCAGTACTCAGTGAACGTCCAAGCAGGCGATCTGGTTGTGATCAAAGTAGGCGATAACGAAGCAGCGCCGATGGCGTTAGCCGTCTACCGCTATGTGTTGGAAGCAGGCGGCCACGCCGTTTTTCGGATGTTCCCGCGAGGGTGGGACGAGGTCTTCTACGAAACCGCATCCGAGGCCCAGCTTGATATTCCTGATACCTTCGACATGTGGATGAACGGCCAGGCTGATGTGACGATCAATGTAGGCGGTGAGGTCAACCCGCAGCGCCTCAGTCACATTGAGCCAGCACGCCTGGCACGTGGTCGCAGTGCCGCTGGGCAGGTCTGGGGTTTGTGGATGGAACGGCAGGCGGCTGGTCATTTGCGTTGGACAGGTACCAAGTACCCAACGCTATCAGCTGCCCAGAACGCCGGGATGGGTTTACGAGCCTACGAAGATTTCGTCTATCGAACCTGTATGGCTCATCTGGATGACCCGGTAGCAGCCTGGCGAGAATTCGAGGAGCGCCAGCAAAAGCTGGTCGATTGGCTGGCAGGTAAGAAGCAGATGGTCGTCAAAGGTGAGAACATTGATCTGACACTGGGGATTGATGGGCGCAAATTCATGAATTCCTGCGGAAAGCACAACATGCCTGACGGCGAAATCTTCACTGGTCCGGTAGAAGATTCGGTCAATGGGTGGGTGCGCTTCACTTATCCAGCGATTTACGGGGGCAAAGAGGTTAGCGGCGCGGAGCTGTGGTTTGAAAATGGCCGTGTCGTCAAGTCTGATGCGCAGCAAGGGGCCGACCACCTGCTGTCGGTCTTGGATACCGACGAGGGAGCACGAACCCTAGGCGAGTTCGCGATCGGGACCAATCATGAAGTGGACCGCTTCACGCGTGACATCCTCTTTGATGAGAAAATTGGCGGCACCGTTCATATGGCAGTGGGCCTCAGCTATCCCCAAACGGGCGGGCTGAACAAGTCTGCGGTGCACTGGGACATGATTTGCGATATGCGCTCTGGCGGCGAGATCACCGTTGATGGCGAGCTATTCTACCAGGATGGCGAATTCCTGGTTTAATCTGAGGAGAACACAATGGATCCACGTGTAGAGAAAGTGGCTGATATTCTGGTCAACTACTCGACCGAAGTGAAGGAGGGTGACTTCGTCATTATCAGGGGCAGCCCAGAAGCCGAGCCCCTGATGTTAGCGACTTACAAGGCTGTGCTGGCAGCAGGTGGCTATGTGGCCTTCGATATGGCGCCGACCGGGGCTGATGAAGTCTTCTACAAATATGCCAATGCCGATCAGCTCGCAAGGCCAAACGCCTGGCGTGAGAAGTATTTCCACGAAGCGGATGTGATGATTGTGCTGCGGGCTTCTCACAATACCAAGGCCCTCAGTCAGGCAGATCCAGCCAAGCTAGCGCAATACAAGGCAGCCAACCGGGCGCTCACTGACGTTTATATGCGCCGGGCGGCTGAGGGCGAGCTGCGCTGGGTGCTGACCCAGCATCCCACACAGGCCAGTGCCCAGGATGCTGAAATGAGCTTGGCTGAGTACGCCGACTTCATCTATGGTGCGTCGATGGTGCATTTGGATGACCCAGTCGCACATTGGCAAGGTGTCGCTGAGCGGCAAGATAAGCTGGTGAAGTGGTTGGCCGGGAAGAAACAAGTCCGAGTGACCGGCGAGAACATCGACCTGACTTTATCTATCGACGGGCGGACCTTCATCAATGCCAGCGGCCAGCGCAATTTTCCGGATGGCGAGATTTTTACAGGCCCGGTTGAGGAATCAGTCAATGGCTGGGTGCGCTTTACTTATCCGGCTGTCTACAACAGCCGCGAGGTTGAGGGCGTCGAACTCAAGTTTGAAGATGGGAAGGTCGCAAGCGCGACTGCTGCACGCGGTGAGGACTATCTCAACAGCGTCTTGGATACCGACGATGGCGCTCGCTACCTGGGTGAATTTGCCATTGGCACCAACACAGGCATTACGCAGTTCACGCGCAACATCCTCTTTGATGAGAAGATCGGTGGGACAGTCCATATGGCGGTGGGCGCCAGCTACCCGGATACGGGCGGGCTGAATAAGTCTGCTATCCATTGGGACATGATCTGCGATATGCGTTCCGGTGGACAAATTCACGTCGACGGCGAGTTGTTCTACAAAGACGGGGAGTTTGTCGTCTGATGGACCCACGAACGCTCAAACACGCGGAGATTCTGGTCAACTACTGCACTGAGGTCAAGCAGGGTGATCTGGTGATGATCCATCCCTATGACCTGGTGGCAGAACCGCTGGCTCTGGCAGTATATCAGCAGGTGCTTGAGGCAGGTGGCCATGCGGTGTTCAACATGCGTCCTAATGCTGCACAGGAACTGCTCCTAAAATCAGGCAGCAACGCACAGCTTGATCGAGGTGATCCCTATTACCATTGGCTGATGGAAAACATCGATGTACGGATCGCGATAAAAGCCAGTTCCAACACACGCAGCCTGAGCAATGTCGACCCGGCACGCCAAGCTCGCTATCAGAAAGCACTGACCCCAGCCCGCAAGCTCTTCTTTGATCGTCAAGCTGCGGGCGAGATGGCCTGGGTTGTGACACAGTATCCAGCGCTGGCGAATGCGCAAGACGCCGAGATGAGTCTGATGGAGTACCAGGATTTCGTCTATCAGGCGACGATGACCCATCTGGATGATCCGGTGGGGGCTTGGCAGGAATTCTCTGAGCGTCAGCAGAAACTAGTCGATTGGCTGGCTGGCAAGAAGCAAATAAGCGTCAAGGGCGAGAACATCGATCTGACACTTTCGATTGCTGGCCGCAGCTTCATCAACGCAGACGGTCGGCGCAATCTGCCAGATGGCGAGATCTTCACTGGCCCCGTCGAAGACTCGGTGAATGGCTGGGTGCGCTTCACCTATCCGGCGATCTACAACAGCCGCGAAGTGGATGGGGTCGAGTTGACCTTCGAAGAGGGCAAGGTGGTCAAGGCGACTGCGGCCAAGGGCGAGGATTATCTCAATAGCGTGTTGGATACCGACGATGGCGCTCGTTATCTCGGTGAGTTTGCCATCGGTACCAATTCACACATTCAGCAGTTCACACGCAATATCCTCTTTGATGAGAAGATTGGCGGCACTGTTCACATGGCCGTTGGCGCGAGCTATCCCGACACTGGCGGAAAGAATCAATCGGCGGTGCACTGGGATATGATCTGTGATATGCGTTCTGGCGGAGAAATCCAGGTGGATGGCGAATTGTTCTACAAAGATGGGGGCTTCCAGCTTCAATAAAGCCTAAGCTAACGCGCCGGGCTAGAATTCGCGCTCGGCGCGGGTCATCTCCCTCAGGCGTTCCGCTAGGGGCGCTAGCTTCTCCCACTCACGGTTCCGCGCATAGGCGACGGCGAGAGTCTCCAGCGTTAGAGTGTCATCTGGCGAATCATCCGCTTGCCGTTCTAGGAAAGCGACCACTTTGGGCGGTACTTCTGTATCATCGCGGAAGAGGGCTTCATAGGCTTTGCGCAGCTTACGCATGTAGTTTTGCATGCGTGCATAGGCCCGTCGCTCATGGATCAGCCAATGAATGGTGCCGGACAACTCACCCCGCCCCAGCGGCTTGATCAGATATTCTCGTGCGCCAGCTCTCATCGCGGTGCGGATGTCGTTGGCGTCATTTACAACTGAGAGCATGATAATCTGCACACGTTCGTCTTCATGTAGAATCTCCCGCGTGAGTTCTGCGCCATCGACGGCGGCCATATCATAGTCAATCACGATCACGTCGGGATCGTACGCGCGGAACTGTGTCAGTGCCTCAGCTTGATCAGAGGCTCGACCGACTACATCAATATCATCCACGTTGCGTAAATTGGCATCGAGCGCGTCGAGCATCTCATCAGTATCCGTGACGAGCACGACTTTGATCGTGGTGTTTTGGCCCTCGCTCATGCGCTGCATGGTCTCCTATGGTGTCTTGGTGGCTCTAGCGCGTTGCAACGAAATCGAGTTCAAGACGGACGTTTTCATCAGCAGATACAACTTGCGGCACATCGGGGATTCTGATGCCAAAGTCTTCGTACCGAACAACGGCACGGGCAGAGCCACTCAAACGATTCGCCGCCTCCGGTGTGACGCTTACCTCAAACTCGACCGGCTGCGTGACGCCGCGCACGGTTAGATCGCCATTGATCGAGAATTCAAACGCTTCGCCCACTGTGACTTCAGTCGGTAGACCAATGACTTCTTGCGGCGCAAACTCTGCGAACTCAAATTCAGGCTGATCCGAGTTGAGAATCTGCGACCACAGCGCAAAGTTGCGTAGGTTATTATCGGTGCGTAGGGTGCGAACGTTGATCCGAATCACGCCGAGTTGGGTGAGCTGTGGCTGCTCATAGTCCGCTGCAATCTCACCCGCCACTTGGTCCGTCGTGCCGACCACTGTAAAGGCACCCGTTCTGAGGACTTCATCAATAGCGAAGCGTGCCTCCGACTCGTCCGGCTGAATGACGAAGACCGGCAGGCCATTGGCCTCGACGGATGGCGCAGTCAGCGGGCTAGGAGGGGGTGCTTCTCGTGGGCTAAGGATGAGGCCGACTACAAACAGACCAGCGAGGATCAAAACGGCAACCGCCACAATTAGGGCAATGCGAGTGTTCTTGGACATAATAGCTGCCTCCTAGCCTAGATACTACCGCCCCATACCTTCCCAAACCAGCCATTGTGCCCCTTGCATGTGGGCACTTGACCGTGTTTTAGATCACGGAGAAGATCGCAATTTATGACTTTCTTGTGAATTTGAAGCCTGTGATCTTCAGAGTTCTTACAGTTGCATGTTACCATAAGAATAAGAGGTAGAAACTTTGGGCTAGGTTTGTTGCACCATCAAAACCGATTACCCAAGAATCTAGGGTATGGAAAAGTGACCTGATCCAATAAACTGATCTCATGTGGTCAGTTCTTTTTCAATACATGAATGGTGATGCACCTTGACCCGTGCTGAGAGATGAGATAGTGAGGCTATGACACAAACCGCCATCGATCGCCAGAAGCCAAACAAGAGGGTGGTTCAAGGCGTCAAATCGATATTCGATGAATTCACAAAACTCGAAGCATTCGGTGGGATTCTCCTGCTGATCGCGACGATTACTGCGGTGGTATGGGCCAACTCGCCCTGGTCTGCGTCCTATTTTGCCTTTTGGCATACTGAGATCAGCCTTCACTTTGGTGAGTGGGTCCTTGCTAACGACCTTTCCCACTGGATCAATGATGGTCTGATGGCTATCTTCTTCTTCGTAGTGGGCCTGGAGATCAAGCGTGAGGTGTTAGCCGGTGAACTGGCGACGCTGCGCAAAGCTATCCTGCCTGTTGCGGCTGCTATTGGTGGGATGTTCGCTCCGGCCTTAATCTACGTGATCGTCAATGCCATCGCAGATGGCAACGTCACCGGCTGGGGTATCCCGATGGCGACAGATATTGCCTTCACCCTGGGTGTGCTTGCCTTAATCGGCAAGCGAATCCCCCTCGCATTGAAGGTCTTTGTGACGGCTCTCGCTATTGTTGACGACATCGGCGCGGTGTTGGTCATCGCTCTGTTCTATACAGCGGAAATCCAATGGATTTACCTGGCCATAGCGCTCGCGACTCTCATCGTCCTGTTTGTATTCAACCGTGCAGGTGTAAGCCGTCCCTTACCCTACGTGTTGTTGGGGCTGTTGGTCTGGGGCATGTTCCTGTACTCCGGCGTCCACGCGACGATTGCCGGTGTGCTGGTCGCCATGACCATTCCAGCCTACTCATTTGGCAACAAGCAGGCCTTTCTCACACAGAGCCGCGACGCTCTCGATCGGTATGAGTCGGCCTGCGAGCCAGACTGCGGTAACTCTGAGGAGGGGCGCGCTGAACGCCACTATGTCTCCCATTCGTTAGGGCAGCTTGTTCACGAAATCGAATCGCCCTTGCAGCGGGCTGAACACGCTCTTCATCCTTGGGTGACCTATCTGATCCTGCCTGTTTTTGCGCTCGCCAATGCAGGGGTCGCGCTTTCAGGTGAGGTAGGGGTCTTCAACCCGGTTAGCGTGGGCATTATCTTGGGGCTCGTGTTTGGCAAGACCCTTGGCATTTCTTTGATGTCCTGGCTGACCGTGCGCTTAGGCTTAGCCGAACTCCCAGAAAATGTGGAATGGCGACACGTGATTGGCGTGAGCCTGTTGGCAGGCATCGGTTTTACCATGTCGATGTTTGTAGCCAATTTAGCTTTCACTGATGCGACCTTGTTGGCCACATCGAAGGTAGGTGTCATCCTGGCATCTACAGCGGCTGGTCTGGGCGGCTGGTTGTTCTTGACCCTTTCCACAGCACCGAAACGGACGATGCAAACCCTAGCCCAGCGCATTTCCCAAGCTGGTAAATAGCCCTCAATTGGCGGGCAGTGGTCAGCAAATCTGATACACTTAAGCCAGAATCAAATCAAATTTAGACTGGCTTGGTATCAGGAACACCCCATGGTTGACGCATTGCCATCAGAAGAAGAGTTCGAACCACCTGAAAGTCCGCGTTGGAGCAGCACCATCAAGATCTTGGTATTCATGATCGGGGTGGTGCTTTTAGGTATTGCCGCCTTCGCCTTTCGAGTTGTTTTCATTCCATTAATAATCGGGGCGATTGTCGGCTTTGTGCTCCACCCTTTTAGTCGCCGTATCAGCGAGGGAACACGCGTGCCACATGGCTTGGCCACCACGTTGGTGTTCATCGTCCTGATTGCGCTGGTTATCCCCCTTATTCTCGTAGCGACCTCGATTGTCATTGAGCAGTTCCCCATCCTGCGCGATCAAGTGATCAACGCCATCAACACGCTGCCAGAACTGATCGGTGAGCGCGTGATCATCCTGCCGAACGTGCTTGAGGTTGAGGTACAGAGCATCGTCAACGACATTAGTTCCTCGCTCGTCAGTGCAATCCAGACGGTTGTGCCACGTACCATCGGCGTTGCATTGGGGGCTGCACGGACGGTCGTGATTGGTGTATTCACCTTTGTGATTGCCTACTATCTCACCCGTGACGGTGAGAAGTTTATCGATAATCTCAAGCGTCTGGCTCCCGATGCCTATCGACAGGATGTAGACAAGCTGTTCGAGCAAACGGGCGACGTTTGGACCTCATTCATTCGAGGTCAGCTCATCTTGTCTTCTGTCGTGGCGATTATCCTGACTCTGCTGTCGAGCGCTCTGGGATTGCCTAGCCCGGTCTTACTGGGCATTTGGGGTGGCTTGCTCGAATTCCTGCCCAGCATCGGCAATATGATCTGGGGCGCGACGGCCATTACCCTGGCGCTAGTCGAAGGCTCAACCTTGTGGACCGGCATCCCCAATTGGGTGTTTGTCCTGATCGTTGTGGGCGCTTATATCGCCTTTGCCCAACTTGACATCAACATCCTGATCCCCAATATCATTGGCGGGCAGGTACAGCTTCATCCGATGGTGGTGATCCTTGGCGTGATCATCGGTGCCTCCGTTGGAGGTATTGTCGGGGTGGCTCTAGCCGCACCCACAATCGCTAGCCTGCGGGTGGTCGGGCGGTATGTATACGCCAAACTGTTTGATCTAGACCCCTTCCCAGATGCGGAGGCAGTAAGTAAAGAGGCTGAACTGACGGCGGCCCAGAAAGCGAAGGCGGCTAGCCCGGTTAGCAGTGATTGACCACCCCGTTGCGATGCGGTTTGACATCAGCATCATTTTGGATTAGCCTTCAGTTGATGTATCCAGTGAGTTTGACAGACAGTGGAGCGTGATCATGGCCGATGATGAACTCTGGTCTCTGATGAGCAGTCGTGATGATGAAGACGACTTTCCCTATAATGATGATCCGCTCGATGGGCTTGATCTGAGTACCCCGGAGTCGGGCAGTATGGATGCGCCTGATTGGATCTCCGAGTTGGGGAATTCAGATGATATCTTCCCTCCCGTCGATGATAATGACGGCCCAGCTTGGCTAGACGACCTGGGCGGCTTTGACGACGCCAGCGCCACAGATCTACCCATCGTGGATGATCCATTAGCACCACCTCTTGGGGACGATACGCTGATTGGGGCGCGTACAGCAGCCATCCCGCGTGAGGAAGTCAACCAAGCCAAGCAGGACAAGGCCAGCAAGCCCAAGAAGAAGAAAGCCCGTCGTGGTTTCCTGGGGATGACACCCTTGCAAACGATGATCCTCTCGATCTTCCTGTTCCTGGATGTAGCGGTCCTGGGAATCTTGGCGTTGGTGGCGGTCGGCGCGATCAGCTTCTGATCGACCATTCCGAAGCAAACGATCCTTTCAATCAAAGAGAATGCGCTATGGCTGTTCGTAAGATTGTGACGATTGGCGCGCCTGTGCTGCGCGAGAAGGCAAAGCGGGTACGCGAGTTCAATGCGAAGCTGCATCAATTGCTGGATGATATGCGTGAAACCATGATGGATGCCAATGGTGTCGGTCTGGCTGCACCGCAAGTGGGCATTGGCGAGCGCATCATTGTCGTGCGCTTGCCCGATGACGAAGAGTCAATTGAAGAGTACGGCGACCAAGCTGGTGTTTGGTATGAGGTCATTAACCCGGAGATCGTCAAGCAGGCACGTGATACGGTTGAGGGTGTAGAAGCCTGCCTCTCCATTCCGGGCTACTTTGGCTCGGTTGATCGTCCGGTTAATACCGTGATCAAAGGGCATGATCGTGATGGCCAAGAAATCAAAATCAAGGCTTATGATTGGCTAGCGCGGGGCTTCCTTCATGAGATCGACCATCTCAATGGTGTACTGTACATCGACCACGCTAAAGAGATTTGGGAAGCGCGCAAAGACGAGGATGAGTCCGAGGAAGGACAATCCGAAGGCAGCGTCGCCAGTTAAGTTGCAGGTCCTCCGAGTCGATTCATTCGCAGCTGCACGCAATCAATGGGCGGCTTTTTGTTTCTATTTGCTTGGACCACCGCGCACCAGCGAAACCAACAGCCACAGGCCTAAAAAGCTGACAAAGACAAAGCTTCCGATCAAGATGATGTTGATGAGTGGCCCAATACCCGGCACAAGCAGCTCAACGTTGGGGATCAATAGGCCAAGCCCCAAAACGAGCGCCGCCAAAAGCATCGTGATGGAGATTCGTGTCACCACGCGGTCTACCAGGGCCAGGATGCGATCCAAGCCTTTCAACTCCGCTTGCACAGACAGCTTTCCCTCTTCAATCTGCCGCATAATATTGCGACCATCCAACGGCACTTGAGAAAGAAAATTCACCCAGGTTTGTCCCACGCTTAGAGCAGGTGACACCCAGGTTTGCGGATTGATCAACTCACGTGATAAACGTTCAATGTGTGGTTCTGACACGCTGAATATGTCAAATTCTGGGTCAAGTTGAATGCCGATCCCCTCAAGAATAACCAGCGTTTTGATCAGCAGCCAAAGGTCGGTTGGTACCTTAAGGCGGTGGCGGAACAGTACGCTTTCAACCTCACGAAAGATGTCGGCTGCCCGCAGCTCACTGAGTGGTAGCCCAGTGTACTTGTGCATGAGACGAACGATGTCGCGGCGCAACGGCGCCCGATCCACGAAGTAATTCATCACGCCCATCGTGATCAGGCCGTCTACAACGCGGTCGGCGTCCTGGCGACCGGCTGCCACAAATAACTGCGCTAGTAGAAGGCGATCGCGCAGTTCCAGGTAACCCACCTGGCCAAAGTCCATCGCGCCGATAATCTCGCCTTTCATCACCCGCAGATTTCCCGGATGGGGATCCGCATGGAAGAAGCCGTCATCCAAAACTTGCTTAACCAGCAGTTCGGCAGCCTTGATCCCTAGGCGGTGCGGGTTGTAGCCGGCTGTTGTAATCGCTTCGACGTCATCGAGCTTGATACCCCGGATACGTTCCATAACGAGCACACGCCGCGACACGTATTCCCAGTAAATCTTGGGAATATGGATGTAAGGTACGTCGCGGAAATTACGGCGAAAGCGATCGGCATTTTTACCTTCGCGAATGTAGTTCAATTCCAGATTGATCGCATGAGAGAATTCTTCCACCAACTCAACGGGATCGACCGCTTCTGAAAGTGGTGAGTACAGATCGAGCAGACGAGCGAGGTCATACAGAATCTCAATATCAATTTCGATGATTCGCTCGATGCCGGGGCGCTGCACTTTGATCGCGACTTCTTCACCCGTGTCGCGCAGTCGCCCCGCGTGGACCTGTGCTAGCGACGCAGCGGCTAGGGGGCGTTCATCCACCCACTCGAAGATATCGCTGAGGGGGGCTTCTAATTCACTTTCGATGCGATCGCAAATCATTTCCCAAGGGGCTGGCGGAACGTCATCTTGCAGGCGTTCCAGCTCTGTGATGTAGTCTGAGGGTAGAACGTCAGGGCGGGTGCTGAGAAGCTGACCGAGTTTGATGAAGGTTGGTCCGAGCTGTTCAACCGCCATGCGAACATGAACGGGTGTGGCCTGTGGTTCGACGGCATCACGGCCAATGGGTAGCGGCAGCGATACACGATCCAATATTCGTGCCTGTCCAATGGCACCGGCAAAGCCGTGCCGAGCCAGCACTTGAATAATCTCACGATAACGTTTGATGTGTCGGACGCGCGATAGAGGCGTTGCAGGCCGCATGTTGGCTCCAGCATTGGGTTAGTTGGCGTGATGCAGCGCTGATCTTGTGATCAACCAGCACCCGTCACAGATTATAGCGAATCAAAAAATGGACGGCTGATTGATCAGACAAGCCGTCCACTCTTAGTCGACTTAGCGCAAGCTAAGCTGTGGCAAACTGTGCCACCTGCGTATCCTGTTGGATCAAGTTGTCTGCAATCACAGCGGAGGACAGCACACCCGGCAGCCCGGCTCCCGGATGAGTTCCTGCCCCGACGAAGTAGAGATTCGCAAAATCCTCGGAACGATTATGTGGTCGGAACCAAGCTGATTGCAAAAGGGTCGGCTCAACGCTGAAGGCAGATCCGAGATGGCTGTTCAACGTATTGCGGAAGTGGAGCGGATCGATCGTGTGCGAGGCCACAATGTGATCACTCAGGTTCGGTAAATAGTTCTCTTCCAGGAACTGGCAGAGGGCTTCTTTGTAAGGCTCTGCTGCTTCGCTCCAATCGGTGCCAGACCCTAGGTGCGGCACCGGAGAGAGTACGTAGAAGTTCTCATGGCCTTCTGGGGCCAGGCTAGGATCAGTGATGGTCGGCATGTGCAAGTAGAGAGAGAAATCGTCGGCAACGATCTTCTTGTGGAAGATGTCGCTCAACAGGCCCCGATAGCGCTCACCCAGGATGATATTGTGGTGTGCCAGGCCAGTATCGGAATAACGGCGGTTGGTGCCGAAATACCATACAAAGAGCGACATGCTGTACTTATAGCGGTTATAGCGACGATCCCTATTGCGTGGGCGATGCTCCTCAGGAATCATCGTCGTGTAGGTTCGCATCACGTCAGCATTGCTGACGATGATGTCGGCTTGATGCGTAGACCCATCTGCTAGGCGTAGGCCAGTGACGCGCTGCCCGTCCGCCGATACTGTAATCTCTTTGACATCGGCGTTCAAATGGACCTTGCCACCAAGCTCATCGAAGAGCCGCGCCATCGCTTTCACCAGCGCACCCGTGCCACCCATCGCAAACCAGACCCCCCACTCACGCTCCAAATAGTGGATCATCGAATAGATTGAAGAGGAGTCAAACGGGTTGCCACCGATCAGCAGCGGATGGAAGGAGAAGCAGCGCCGCAGGAACTCATTGTCGATGAATTTAGAGACATAAGGATAGACGTTGACATAGGATTGCAGCTTGATTAGGTCTGGTGCGACACGCATCATATCACCGATTGTCAGGAAGGGCTGGTCCGCCAACTGCTTAAAGCCCTTCTCAAAAATCGGCTTGATCGAATCGACAAAGCGCAGATAGCCTTCTTTGTCGGCAGGGTTCCACTGGTCGATCTGACCGAGAATAAAATCTGTGTCGCCATTGTAGTCGAACTTGCGCCCTTCGTGGTTGAAGATGCGATAGTAAGGGTCATTCTCAACAAACTCAATGTAGTCTTCGCGCTTCTTGCCAGCGAGTTCCCAAATCTCATCAAACATGTAGGGCGCTGTGATAATCGTTGGGCCGCCGTCAAATTTGAAGCCGTTGATCTCATAGACGTATGCGCGACCGCCGAGCTTGTCGCGCCGCTCAAAAATCTCGACGTCGTGTCCGCGAGCAGCCAAACGGCAGGCCGTTGCCAGGCCACCGAATCCACTGCCAATTACGAACACTTTTTGTTTTTGCTGTGCCATGGGAAGTCCTCATCTTACACCGGTAAAGTTGTGCAAAAGCTGTGCAATTGGATTGTACAGACTTCTAGGCTGTGGTACAACAGCTCTGATCTAGCTGTGATGGTATGGAGCCGTTTACTATGTACATGGATGCTGTGACGATTGCTGCATTGCAAGCTGAACTAGATGGGCAGCTTAGCAGTGGTCGTGTTCAAAACGTGGTTCAATTGGATGACCTAACGCTGGGCTTTGAGATTTACAGTCGGCGTCAACGTAACTATTTGCTGATGACGGCACATCCTCAAGATGCCCGTGTTCACCTGATGCCAGACCGACTGCGACGGGGCATTGACAAGCCGTCGCCGCTGCTGCTGCATCTGAAGAAATACGTTGATGGCGCGCGTGTCGAGTCGGTTACTCAGCCGCCCTGGGAACGCATCCTGTGGATCGACTTCTCGAGCCATGAGGGGGATACACGGTTGGTGATCGAGGTAATGGATAAGCGCAGCAACATTGTCTTGATGGTGCCTGGGGGCAACATCCTGGACTGCATCAAGCGGGTCGGCCCTAACCAGAATCGCTATCGAGTGATCCTGCCCGGCAAACCCTATGTAGCGCCCCCTCCTCAGAACAAGCAAGCGCCACAGACCGCCACGGTGCCAAACATTGCAAACTGCCTGCACAATGACCTCGATGCGCCAGCCTGGCGCATGCTGGTGAACAGTCTGGCCGGGGTCAGTCCCTTATTGGCGCGCGAGGCTGTCTTTTACGCTACGGGAGAGAGCGAGACGTTGGCCAAAGCCACGGACTCCTCGCTGTTGCATGCCGCTTTCCATCGTATCATCGATGACGTACAAGCGGGTCGCTGGCAGCCTTGCGTGGTGCCTGCCCCGCAGATGGAAGGTTATCAGGCATTTGCCGCCTATCCGCTTACCCATCTAGGGGATTGGCTGGCTGCAGACAGCATCAGTGATGCCATCCAGACCTATTTCGGCGCGCCGGTCAGTGTCGATGCCTATGCGCCCGCAAAGTCCTCCGTTAAGGATCAACTCGAACGGGCTCTCAACCGGGCGCGGCGTAAGATGGCAGCGCTTGAACGTCAGTCTGCTGATGAGGAGAAGATCGAGCGGCTGCGTAAGATGGGGGAGTTGGTCTTTGCCTACAGCTCAACCATCCAACCCAAGCAAACCGAACTGCGTGCCCAATATGATTTCGATGCCCCTGAGATGGTGATCTCGCTGGACCCAGACCTCAGCCCGACAGAAAACGGTCAGCGCTATTTTGAGAAATACGAGAAGGCGAAACGCGCCGCAGAGAACATCCCGGCGTTGCAGGAAGGCGCTCGTAATGAGGTGGACTATCTTGAACAGCTAGCGGTCGACCTTGCGCTGGCGGAGAACTGGCCAGAGATACAGATTGTGCGCGAGGCGCTGCAAGATGCTGGCTACTGGGAGGGCAAGAAGACCAAAGGGCCCAAAGGTGGCAAGCCCGGCATTCGGCGTTTTGCGACCGATGATGGCTATGTGGTCATGGTTGGGCGCAATGCGCATCAGAATCACGAGTTGATTACGGAGCGAAGTGCTCGGGAGGACCTATGGCTGCATGCACGCGACATACCGGGCAGCCATGTCATCATCAAGAATGACGGGCGCCCCATCCCAGAGGCGTTGATCCTGCGGGCAGCAGCGCTGGCAGCCTACTATTCGAAAAATAGAGACGAGAGTACCGTCGATGTGGATGTGACTGAACGGCGCTATGTCCGACCCATTAAGGGCGGACGGCCTGGTATGGTGACCTATCGCAACGAGCGCACTGTCAATGTGAGGCCCTCCGCCAAACTGGAGACTACATAACGCGGTAGACCTCCAACAGACGCGGCAGCACGGCTTCCCAATCGTACTGCTCGCGCACGAGATCGAAGGCATGTCGGCCTAGGCGCTCGCGCAGCTCGGCGTCTTGAAGCAGCATGATGACCGACTCCGCAAAGTCCTTCGCAGAATCGGCTAGCAAGGCATGTTCTCGATGCACAATATCGATGCCTTCGGCACCCAGGCGCGTGCTGACGATGGCCCGACGCATGCTCATGGCTTCCAACACTTTCAGGCGGGTGCCGCTGCCCATCAAGAGCGGCGCGACAAATACGTCTGCAGCTTTGATGTAGGGCTGAATGGCTGGTACAAAGCCCGTCACCGTGACACCAGCCTTCCCACGCAGGTCCTCAAGACGGGGATGAGGACTCTTTCCTACGATCGTTAGATGCGTGCCAGGAACTGCCTCGCGCACGATCGGTAGAACTTGATCAGCAAACCACAGCATCGCATCAACATTCGGACGAAAATCCATTTTCCCGGTGAAGACGAGTGCCGGTTTGACGATGGATGCCTCTGTCTCATCATGGTCAATATATTGTGAGGTGTCGATGGCATTGGGAATGACGGTGACAGGTGTGCGGTGATCCAACTGGCGCAGCTTCTGTGCGTCCGCACCCGAAACTGCCAGAATCCGGTCTGCTTCGCGGCAGACCTGCGCCTCGAAGCGCTCAAGCCGCCGTGTTTGAATTCTGGAGTAGATTGCATAAGGGAGTCGCCGCAAGTGCTGGGCATCTTGACCCGCAATACGGTCCTGTAAATCATACTCCACATTGTGGGCATCATAGATCAGCTTCACCTCGGGGGCATGTTGCCGGATGGTGGTCAGGTAGGCCGCCATTTCAAGCCCCTCAATCTGGACAAAGT
>JAADYZ010000385.1 GCA_010092775.1 Chloroflexota bacterium | reverse complement strand
TGTGTATAAGAGACAGCGCAAGAACAAGGCCGCCGAGTTGGCCGCGCCCGCCGCCACCACCACAATGTCGGCGCTGAAGGTGAGCTGTTCGCCTTCCCGCTCCACGTGGACTTGCGTCACGCTGCGACCGCTGGCGTCAGTCTCCAGCTTCGTCACCAGGCTGTTGACCATCAGGGTGACGTTATCGAATTCCAGAGCCGGGTTGACCGCAATGACCTGTGCGTCGGCTTTAGACTCCGAAGGGTCTGGGTAGCCATCAAAGGCGCTGAGGTGGACAGACGGCTGTGGATAGGGTTTGTCATCGCCCAGACGGACGCCAAGCGGCAGCGGGAAGGGATGGTAGCCTAGCTTCTCCAAGTCGTCGGCCAGCTTTTGGATGCGTGGTTCGTGCGGCAGCGGACCATAGAGGTAGTCGTGTTCCATCGGTGGTTCGGTCGGATCAATACCGCGCTGGCCATGAACGTGATAGAGACGTTCTGCCCGCGTATAGTATGGCGCAAAATCCTGGTAGGAAAGCGGCCAGGCTGGTGATATGCCATCCGGGTACTTGATCTCTTGGAAGTCGCGCTCGCGCAGGCGGAACATCGCAGCGCCGTACATTTTGGTGTTGCCGCCCACCCAATAGTGGATCGTTGGGCGGAAGGGCTGCTCGCCGTTATACCAGGTTTCATCTGTCACGTAACGCTGCTGACAGAATACTGAGTAGGTATCCCAATTCTGGCGCTCTTTGGGAAGAAAGTCGCCCCGTTCCAGCAGCAGGATGCGCTTACCGGATGGCGCAAGCGCATAGGTCATGGTGCCGCCACCGGCCCCTGACCCGATCACAATCACATCATAGTGCTTATCAGACATCTGGTTCCTCTTTGTGTTGTTGGTTCATCTTGTGCAGGAAGGCCTGGTTACCCTCAGCCTCCTCAACCAGCCAGCCCATGTCAATTTCTTCGAAATGGAGTTCGATCACTTCCAGCGACAGCATCGACTCTTGAATCAGTTCGACCGCTGCGAAGAGTAGATGACATACACCGATTGCGACACCAGCCGCGACAATCGTTGCTGAGAGTTGTTCAAGGCTCATGGCAATCATGACTGCGCCCAAGGCACTGGCCAGAGCGAATACCCCAACACTGATGTAGAGGGCGACCAATGCGTTGCGAAAGAGCCGGGCGCGCCGAATGAGATGACTCGCAATCCTCTTCGGCAGGTGCTCCATGTCATGCAGGATGTGGTGCATCTCGTCATGCACCTGACCATAACGGGCTGACGTTGAGACGATCAGCAGTGCCACACCCGGGAGGATCAAGATCGGCATGACCCAGGAAATGTCCATCAAGCAGCCCCGTCCTTTAGTTGCTGTTCGATGTCGTCCAGATGCTCTTCGACTGCCTCCAGAGACAAGGTCGATTCTTGGATGAGTTGGACCGCCGATAAGATCAGGCTGATAATGCCTAGCACGGTGAAGGCGATCACGACGACAGCCGAACTCAAACCCATCAGATCGGCAAAAGCACCCAGGATGCTGCCGAAGGCAAACAGCGTTACCGCCGCATAGAAGCCAACCAGCGCGTTGCGATATTGACGGGCACGAGCGCGTAGGTGGGCGATGAACTGACCGGATACGCTGTAGTTGTGGGTCAACAGGTGATGCACCTCATTGTGCATCATCTGAATGCGGGCTGAGGTCGAGATCAACAGGAGGGCGACGGCAGGCATCAAGACCAGCGGTAGTACCCAGGTGACGGTGGTTGGGTCAGTGCTTGGCATGCTGATCTCCTCAGTCTGTCTGCTCCATGATCCGCAAGGCATGGCCGTCCGGATCACGGATCAAGAACGTACGGCGGGGCCCCACTTGATCATCAGACAGGGTGATTAAACCGGATGAGATCAACGCGGCGCCATGCTCGCGCAAGGTGGCATAAGCAGCCTCGACATCATTGGCGACCAAGCACGTCTGCCAGTGCCACAGGTCATTCGTTTTGGAGTCGACTGGATAGGGACGGCCTGTGCGCGGTGAGAGGTATTCAAGAAACTCAACGCCCATCCCCCCGTCAGAAGCAGCCAGCCCACTGATCTGTAGGTGCGCGCCAAAGACCATATTGAGGTGTTCCTGTTCGGTGCCATAGTTCTCGCTCTGGCCCGCCAGCGTGAAACCAAGCAGGTTTTCATAGAAAGCCCGACTCGCGGTGGTATCGCTGACCGCAATCGCCGTGTGATCGATGCCAAGAAATAGACCTTCACCGTTTTGCCAGCGCGCTGACCCTTTGCCTTCCGGAAACCAGATCAACTCCAGATTGTGCTGATCCTGATCACGGAAGTAGAAGGCTTTGATCCCCCCAGCATTGGGGTTCCAATCGGGCAGGGTCTGTGGGCCGCTGGATACATGGCGCACCCGATGCTCGCGCAGGCGCGCGTAGGCTGCTTCCATATCGCTGACGACGATGGCAATGTGCTGAAACCACAGATCGTTGGAGCGTGAATCGACAGGAAGTGGCCGACCCTGCGGCGCGATGAACTCCATAAGCTCAATCTGCTCGCTACCTAAGGCCACAGTGATCACCCGTAGACGGGTACCAAACACCCCCATCAGATGCTCGACTTCGTCGCCCGCCACTTCAACATCAGACACTTGCTCGAAATCGAGCAAGTCAGTGAAGAAGCGGGCGGACTGCTCTACATTGTTGACGGTGATGCTCACGCTGTGAACTTGCTTGATCATACGAACTCGCTTTCCTTAGGGCATTGTCGCTAGAAGAGACGAACAATATCGCTCTCAGCGAAAAGCGGGCCGACAGTCAGGCCGAGGGCGGGTTCGGCATAGAGGCCGGGTGGCACACTGATGTCGGCCAGGTAAAGCTCGCCGACCTGCTCTTTGACGCCTTCAGCACGCAAGCCTTCTTTCGGCAGGGCAAGGGTCATCGTGGCAGTCGCCTGGACGGCCGGGTCAAAGACCTGGCCGCTGGTTGTATCCACACCCGAAGGGGCATCCAATGACAGAACGGGCGCATCGAATTCATTCGCCCATCGGATCATGTCTCCCGCGGTGCCGCGCGGCGCGCCCTTCAAGCTGTAGCCGATCACACCGTCGATGATCAGAACTGGGTTGAAGGACGTGGCCCCGGTCAGGCTGGCTTCATCAGCCAGTTCGACATCCACGCCCATCGTATGCAAGATTTTCAGTTGATGGCCGGGTACCGGGGTGAAGTCTTCATCGGGCTTGGCGATGATCACGCCGACCTCTGCGCCGTAGTTGTGCAGTCGACGCGCACAGACCAGGGCACCGCCACCATTGCCGCCTGTCCCGGCCAGGATGATCACCCGTTTGCCCCTTGGATCGCCATCCAGAAAGCGACCTCGCGCCAGGTGGGCCAGGTTGCGGCCTGCATTTTCCATCATGCGCGTCAGGTCGATCTCAAAGTCTTCCATCATCGCGCGGTCAACTTCGATCATTTGCTCAGTGGTGACGTAAGGCACATCGCCCTGCGCCATTGGGAATGCTGTCATGTAGGACTCTCCAGGCTGCTTATCGTCAGATCAAGAAACGCCAGGGACAAGGCCTGCCTTGCCCCTGGCGGGTTGGTCAGTTTCGATTACTCGGACGACCAGGCGGTGCGGAAGTCTGGGTAAAGCGTCAGGCCCCCGTCGACGTAAAGCGTCTGGCCGGTGATATAAGCGGCATCATCCGAACAAAGGAAGGCGGTCACAGCGGCCATCTCTTCGGAGGTCGCGGCGCGGCCCATCGGGATGTGCTTTTCGACCTCAGCCTTCTTCTCCGGGTCATCGATCCAGGCGCGGTTGATCGGTGTGACCGTCGCGCCGGGGCCAATCCCGTTGATGCGGATGCCGCTGCCCGCGTATTCAAGCGCGAGGGTACGCG
>JAADYZ010000384.1 GCA_010092775.1 Chloroflexota bacterium | reverse complement strand
GGCAAGCGCGTGATCCTATACTTTTATCCCAAGGACGACACCCCTGGCTGCACCACGCAGGCTTGTGGCTTCCGTGATAATTACCCAGTGATCGAAGAAAAGAACGCGGTGGTACTTGGAGTTAGCCCAGATGGCGTGGCCAGCCACCAGAAGTTCAAGACCAAGCACGATCTGCCCTTCACTTTGATCGTTGATGAGGATCACACGATTGCTGAGGCATATGGTGTGTGGGGCGAAAAGAAGATGTTCGGCAATACTTATATGGGCGTGATCCGCAGCCATTTCGTGATTGACGAGGAGGGCAAGATCGCCGATGCCCAGGTGAAGGTTAGCCCAGCCAAAAGCGTAGAGAAAGCCCTCGCCGCCCTGGATTAGTGTTTGAGACAACGTGTAGGGGCATAATGCGTTATGCCCCTACTAGAAACTTAGCGTTATTCGCTTCTCGTCTTGATCGCCTCTATGCAGGTGCGACCCCGAGAACCCTGCGTTTACAGGTCAGCGACTCGCTTGCCGCCGGTGATGGTGGCGATTTGCTCGTCGTACTGGTCGGTGGTCAAAGCGACAGCCATCACAGCGGTAATAAGTTCATCTTTGTCCAGGAAGTCACCTAGTAGGGCATGTTCATACCAGACGGAGCTTTCTTCGGTATCCAAAGAGAACTTGCCGAAGATTAGCTTGGCGTTCTGCTCAGCCAGATACATCGCAGCGCCGGGATTAAGGTTGGTGCATTCCAGGGCGACCGGGGCAAACACGCGCACGAGTGTGCGTTCGTTCCACTGGAGCGGCTGAACGATCACAAAGGTTGAGCCTTGGCGTAAGCCAAAACTGCCATCTGGGCGGACTTCAAAGGTTACACCGGCTTCAGTCAGGAAACCTTGAACCTTGGTCTTCAGAGCTTCGAGGTCAACCGGCTGGGCTTCGGTCTTGTCGTCTGACATGAGACATCTCCTTGAGTTTTGGGGTGAGCGGCGGGCCATCTGCGAGCAGCGGCCTTGTCGCTATTATAGCGATCTAGGCGGACTGGGCTACCTGCTCGCCATACGCTAGCAGACCGTGTTTGCTACCCTCGCTGCGCGCCTCGGCATAAACGCGTAAGACTGGCTCGGTTCCGGACGGGCGAATCAACAGCCAGCTATCGTCTTCCATGATGAACTTGACCCCGTCCACCACGCTGACCTCAGCGACCCCCAACCCGGCGATCTCCGTCGGGGCGTTGTCCTGGATCCGTTTGACCATCTCCTTCTTGTTGACAGGCCGCCGCAAGCGCAGATCGCTCCGTTGGTAGAAGGTCGGGCCGACATCAACTTGCAGATCGTCCACCAGTTCCGACAGCGTGCGGTTTGAGGTCGCGATGATCTCCAGCAGCAGCAGGGCCATGAAGATGCCATCCCCCTCCGGGATGTGGCCTTTCACACCGATCCCGCCGGATTCCTCACCACCAATCAGAACATCTCCTTGCAGCATCAAGTCAGCGATGTGATTGAAGCCGACCGGTGTTTCATGGAGGGTGAGGCCGTAGCGCTGGCAAAGCCGGTCGATCATGCGGGTAGTGGAGACGGTCCGCACCACATCACCGCTTTGCCCCCGTTCCTCGACTAGATAGCGTAAGACCAGGGCGAAAATCTGGTGTGGATCGACGAAACGTCCCTTCTCATCCATCGCCCCGATGCGGTCGGCGTCGCCATCGGTGGCCACGCCGATGTTGCCCTGACCAGCTTGCAGGGCGGCCGTCAGCGCCGCTAGATAGCGCCCGACCGGTTCAGGGTGAATGCCGCCAAAGCCAGGGTTCATCTCGCCGCGAATCTCATGGACTTCGCAGCCCATCCCGCCCAGCAGCGATTTGAGCACGTTTCGCCCGGAGCCATACATCGGATCGTGAATCACGCGCAGGTTGGATTGGCTGATGGCCTCCAGGTTGAGCAGCTCACGCAGATGCTCGTAGTAATCCGGGATAGGGTTGAAGCGCTCGATCAGTCCGTTTTTGAGCGCGGCTTCCAGATCGATCAGATTGGGGCCGCGCGCCCGCTGTTCGTTATCTCGCAGGTGGACCTCAACTCGGCGGCTGGCGTCAGGCAAAGCCGCGCCGCCGAATGCGCCCTTCAGCTTGACCCCGTTGTAACGCGGTGCGTTGTGGCTGGCGGTGATCATCACACCAGCCGCCGCGCCCGTATGTTTTACCGCAAAGGACAGCGTTGGCGTCGGTACATCGGAGCGGCACAGCAGCGCCTTGATGCCGTTCCCGGCCATCACCCGCGCAACCTCGGCCGCATAGCGATCAGACAAAAAGCGTGTATCGAAGCCGACGACCACATGTGGTTCATCGCCATTGGGCTCGTCCAGAATCATATCGGCGATCGCCTGGGACAATAGACGCAAATTGTGAAAGGTAAAGGTCTCAGAGATGACGGCACGCCAGCCGTCGGTTCCGAAGCTGATGCTCATAGGTTACTTCCTTGATGAGAGAAAACGCGACAGATCATGCAGATGGAAGGACGGTCAGCTTAAGCATCGGCCCGCTTGTAGGGGGGGAGGGTAAAGGTGAAGCGGCTGCCTTCGCCAGGTGCGCTCTCAATCCCGACCTGACCGTTCAGTTTCTCAACGATCCGCCGGACAATCGACAAGCCCAGGCCATGGCCTTCAGCACGCTGCTTGTGCAGGCGCTGGAAATCGACAAAGACTTGCTGCTGCTGCTTTTCCGTGAGGCCGGCACCATTATCTTTCACCCAAAAGCAGAACATGCCGTCAGTCTGCTCGGTCCATCCTAGCTCAACGACGGGTGGGGTGCCGCCATATTTGAGGGCATTGGTGACGTAGTTGATCCACACTTCTTCGATCCACGGCCCGTAGCCCAGGCTGTGCGGCCAATCGTCGGCCACGATGATCTCTGCGTTGGCGCTTTGGGCGATCTCATTGATGCGCATCAGCACTTCGTCGATGACTTTTTTCATATCGACCAGATCAGGCTCGACCGTCTTGTTGCGCACACCTGCTAGCAGCAAGAGGGCATCGATGATGTTGGTCATCTTGACAGTGTTACGGCTGATGAAGTCGAGGTAACCGATGTGAGAGCCGTCTAATTCTGTGCCGATTTCGACCTCGTTACGCAGCAGTTCAACATAACCTGTCAGAACACTCAATGGTGTTTTTAGGTCGTGTGCGACGGTATAGCTGTAAGCATCCAGCTCGGCGTTGCGCGCCTCAAGTTGGTCCACCTTTTCGGCGAGCTGTGCGTTGGCCGCTTCGACTTGCTGCTTAAGGTCGCGCAGGGCGAGGTGCGTTTCAACACGGGCCAGCACTTCACGAAATTGGAAGGGCTTGGTGATGTAATCCACCCCGCCAACCGCAAAACCCTTGACCTTCTCCGCCGTTTGCGCCAGTGCACTGATGAAAATCACGGGTATATCTTGGGTTGCTTCGTTCGCCTTGAGCCGCTCACAGACTTCATAGCCATCCATGCCAGGCATCATGATATCCAGCAGGATGATGTCGGGCTTATGCTCATTGATGGCCTCGATTGCATCGGCTCCATTCTGATAAGGTCTGATGTTATAGCCTTTGGCGGACAGCACATCGACCAGGAGGCTGATGTTTTCGGGTGTATCATCAACGACGACAATATCACGCAGCGGGGCGGGAGCTTGATCGGTCAAGAGGAGTTTCTCCAATTAGGCGCGACCAGGAGTATGGACCACTAAGAGAATACCGTCTTTAAAGCGGATATGCGCATTACGATCTGACAACACATTGCTGACCCCGCGCGCCGGTCCGAAGCGCAGCGGCTCGTTTTGCAAGCGGTAGCGCAGCCCATGAGTATAGACACTCTGTGCATCTCCCCCTAAAGGAATCAGGGAGATGGTATCGCCGACCTCGCCGGTGATGGGGCCGCCAGGGGGGCGCATCAGCCAGGCTGTTTGGCTACCACGCCATAGTTCCCCCTGAATGTGACTTAAACGATCATGGGTGAGCAGCAGCATGTTTGCCAAGGTCATGTCTAGGCGATCTCCGACCGTCCCCAGCACGATGACCCGGCAGGGTTGGTGACGCTCTGCCGCATGACTCGATACGTGCAGCAGGGACAACTCCAGGTCAGTTTCATTCTTCTCCGGCGGATAGACATCAAAGGGAACCCCCTGACTTTCCAGGCCTTCTCGAACGTCCGGCAGGATTGAGTCCATGTCGCCAATCACCCGGTCCAGGTCCAGGTCAAGCTGAGCAGCATAACGGCTGCCACCATCAGCGCCCACTACATAGAGTGGCTCATCCAGCGCGGCAATCCGTTGGCGCAAAATGGGGACATCTTGGAGGTCGCCGTTGGCGAAAACAATGTAGATCATAATTGGGCTTGGTAGACACAAGCCCCGCCACTATAGCGCAGGTGCCATGGCACTGCAAAGCGCCGTTGATTTTTGCATGCTGGCCTGTAGAATCTGCGCTGTTTATATTGATCATGACCTCAACCGGGCCAAGAGGGACCCTGCCGTGGACCAACTTCCGCACGATTCTTACTTTGCTTCATCGCTGATTGGATGTGACGTGCCTGAGAAAGGGGGGCGCGCCGTCTTTGCCGCCAAGCCCATTCAAGCAGGTGACTTGCTGGTGATGTGGGGTGGTGCAATTCACAGTCAGGTTGAGTTTGATGCGCTTTCGCCAAAGCAGCGCAGTTTGAGTCTTCAAGTTGAGGAGGGGCTTTATCTCGTCCCACAGGGCTTAGATAATCCGGCGGATTGGGTGAATCATTCCTGCACACCTAATGCGGGTCTTTCCGGCCAAATCGGTTTAGTTGCCATGCGCGACATTGCGGCGGGCGAAGAGATCACCTTTGACTACGCTATGTCTGACGGTGATCCTTATGATGAGTTCGAATGTGCCTGCGGGACGCCCAACTGCCGCCAGCGTGTGACCGGAAACGACTGGCAGCGCCCCGACTTGTGGGAGCGCTACGCGGGTTATTTCTCGCCCTATCTCCAGCGCCGCATCGACCGCCTACGCCACCAACTCCAGGTTGAAGCTCAGCGCCCGCTCCGAGTCAGCTTGCCCCAACCCAAGACTCGAATGAGCTGGTAACCCACTCGATTATGCCAGCTCCTTGGCTTATGCCGTCAATGCGTATTCGAGCTTTGTCCTACACTGAAGCAGGCTCACTCGGAGCGGGCGCGGCGTTTGTGCCAACCGGGTTGGTCTGTGTCTGGTGATAGGCCATGCCGAAGAGGGTGCCACTCATCAAACCAACATACATCTGGACAACCCCGGTCAGGAATGGCATTAAACAGATGAGAATGATAGTGAGAGACAGGAACTGCAATAGTACGCCGATTGCTAATCCCAGGCCGTACTGCACCACAAAAGCGATCAGATAATACTTGAAGCCCTGGCGTAACAGCCCCCATACTTCACGGAAATCAAAGGCTGCGCTCAGGTCATCGTGGGCTAGCATACGGGTTACGGCGACCATGCTCATGAAGACCAGAAACAAGGATAGGATTGTTGTGAGGCCCCCAACAAGCACAAAGGCAGCGATGAAGAGTGGGAAGGCAAAGGGCAGTCCGACCGCGATAACCGTTGGATCTTCCGCCAGCGCAGCGACCAGTCCGAACACCCCAAATCCCAGAGCAAGCATGAGAACGTACATGCCAATGACCAGGATAAATACCGGCAGCAAATAGACGAAGCTCACCAAAAACATCTTGAGCCCATCAATCAACAGGCTGCCGACATCGTCCCAATCGGGCAAAGCCGGATCGCCGCCGTGAATCGTGTTGCGCATCGCACGCAGTTGATAGCCTGTGATCAGAAAGATCACCGGAAAGAAGATGATGGCGCCTAAGCCAATCGCAGATCCGATCAGGAAACGCTTCTGCCATTCAGGGTCACGAAAGGGAAAGGTCAGTAAATCGCCATCTACACGCATGAGGGCCACACTCTCCAGTCTGAAGGGTTAACTCGTCCCTATCTATCATACCGAATGTACTCCGGGACGCCTCTCCAATTGTTGGAGGGTTGGTTTATTCGAACGGGCAGAGGTCGCGTGCGACATACTCGCGGTTGGAGTAGCCGAAGCTGTTCAGCACTTCAAAGGAGCCAGGATTCGAGCGGGCGAAATTGACCACCAGACTACAGGCACGCGGTAAGTCCCGATTGATGGAGAAGTCGTTCCAGAAGAGGTCGGCCATTTGCCAAAAGGAAAAGCCATCGATTGGGCCCACCAATGGTGTGGCGGTCGGTGTTGGTGTGACGGCCGGAGTGCCTTCGCTGGGTGTGGTAGTCGGCAAGGGCTGCGACTCATACTGGCCTTGCATGAAGCTGTAGGTTGTCTCGGCGGCGGCGAGATCGCCGCTGGCTGACTGGGCCAGCATGATGCGGAAAATCGCATAGGCGCGCAGAAAGATTGTCTCGTTGAAGTAGGTCCAACTGAGGTAGTCCTCATTGCGGATCACATCTTCATAGCGCAGGATTGCCTCTTGATAGCCGCCGACATTAAAAGCATCATCCGCGTCGTGCAGCGCATGAACGCGATATTCCGGGTCGGCCACGTCGATGCGCGCCACCACGAACTGCTCACCGTCCCATTTCCAGGTGGTGGTCATGGGCCGCTGTGGACCGGCTTGCACACTCTCGATTTGCCCGCTGACCATCACAATCTCCTGCAAAGGGTCCTCATCGACCGAGCCAACAAAGACCTCTGCGTTAGGCACTTCTACATCTTCGCGGATCAAGCGGTCGAAACTGGAGAGGCTGCTTTGCCAGGTGATGGCCTGTACCGCCAGGAAGCAGGCCCGCACATCACAGGAGATCGTGCTGTAGACCATGTCGTTTTGTAGGTCGCCGTTGAGGTCATCTGCTGAGATGATCACCGGTGCTCCGCGATCAATGGCATAACCTGCCTGGAAAATGAGCCGGTAGGCCCCGTCATCGCAGGTGTAGATGAACATATCACCGGGCTGCGGATTGGAGTCGCTGCGTTCGGGGTCCAAGGCCACCACGAAAACCTCAGGGACACCATCCGCTGTGAAGTCGCGGTCACTACGCACCAAACCACCGCGATCGTTCAGAGCGCCCCAGTTGCGCAGCGAGGCTTCCAGGATGCTTGGTGCGCCGCCCGCTGACAGGTACTCGACGATGGTGGTGGCAAACTGGCTGAAGGGCGGTGGATTGACAGGGAGGTTGGGTGTCCCGGCTTCTGGGCAGCGTGCAGCCTCGTTGACCACGCCTTCGGACGTCGGGCTGGGTTCCACCGCGATGGCCGTCTCGGTCGCCGCCAGAGCAGCCGCTGCCGTCGCTGTGGCCACCGGCCCGATAGGCTCGCCGCCCTGGCCAGGTAGCGCGGTTTGGGGCGTAAGCAGCCACACGGAAATGCTGCCACCGGGCGTAGCAGTGGTGAAGTCGCCCACCACTGGGTCTTGATTGGACGGGGCCGGTGAACTGCCAATGCAGGCAGCTATCGCGCCAATCAGGCTGACGAGGGCGACAAGGAAAGCGCTGCGAGAACGACGAAGCTGGTTCATGCCTGCCAGTATAGCATGTCGGAAATCAGACCCTCAAGGCGCTCTGGCCTAGGGACTGAGCGTCCATTCGACGAAGCGCAATGGACCACCCGGGGGCAGGGTGATCCCGTCCTCGGCAGCCAGAGGGCGGGCGAAGTGATACAGTGGGATCACAGGCATCTCACCGGAGGAGCCAAACATATCAGCCTGAATCTGATCGTACAGGTCGAAGCGAGCGTCTTGATCCGGTGTGCGAGCGGCAGTCATGACCAACTCATCAACCTCGGTGCAAGGGCGGCTCTGATCCAGATAGGCGCTGGGGAATAAGGCTTGACAGCCGAAGACATCGGCATACCAGTGGTGCGCATCCAGGATGTCGGCCTGCCAATTCAAAACAGCCAAACCCGGGCGTGGGAAGGAGAAGAGCGGCGGCGGCGCCAACAGCGTGTCTTGCACCTCGCTGAAGGGGCGCTCTTCAATTCGGAAGCGCTCAACGCAGTTCAACTCAGCCAGCCACATGTCACGTAGTACCTCAGCGATCCTGCGGCTGAGCGGCGTCTCATCGATCAGAATGGTGGTGGGCGGCAGTCCCAGACAATTGTTATAGCCGCCCTCACGCAGTAGGATCCGCGCCTGCTCTGGATCGTAGCCACTCTCATCGAAGACTTGCAGGGCAGGTGTGCCCGGCGGCGCAATTTGTACGGCAGGTAGCCCTGTGCCTTGCCCCTCTGCTTCGAGCACCTGCTCGATCAATGCGGCTCGATCAATGGCCAGCGACAGCGCCAGGCCAATCTGTGGGTCGTCAAAGGGCGGGACTTCCGCCTGAGGGATCAGTATCGTGGTCACCGGTCGAGCCACCCGTTGGTAGGCCCCATTTGAGGCGAAGAAGCCTGGATTGATCTCGCCGGGTGGGATGGGGGCCAGGTCAAGCTCGCCATTCATGAAGGCCCCAAAGGCATCATCGGGACGACCAAAGCTGACCTCAAGCACGTCGATATTCCCCATCCGTTCGAAAGGCCAGAAGGGGTTCGCCAGCAGCCGATAACCCTCTTGTGGCGCAATGGTGGGCTGGGGCACAAAGGCCCCACTGACCCACAGATTAGCGGGTAAAGTCCAGTCGGGGCCGACTTGATCGTGTGGGATGGGGCGAAGGAGAGGCATTGCCAATACCGAGGGCAAATAGCCGACCGGCTCAGCCAGTCGAATCTCCAGGCTGGACTCCGCCAGAATGCTGACGCCCAGGGTGGCCACGATGTCTTCATCGGTCAGGGTGGCCGGGTTGCTCGCCCGAACTTCTCGACAGCCCGCGATGATCAGTGCGCCTTGAAACAGGGGCGCGCCACTGTCGGCGCGGCAGGCCCGTGTAATCGCCGCCAGCACGTCGTCGGCAATGACCCGCCGCTGCTGCACGAACTCGTTCGTATCGGCATCAATCGATACCCAGTAGACGTCATCACGCAGGCTAATCTCCCAGATTAGCCCGTCCCGGTCGGTCGCCTCCCACTCGGTTGCCAACATCGGGAGAATCTCGCCTGTATCCAGATCAACTTGGGTCAGACCAACGAAAAACGCCTCCACCAGGTCGTTACCGACCGCATCGCCAGCCGCTACCAGCGTTGGATCGATCGAGACAGGCGAGCGCTCCAGGTTGATGCGTGCCACGATCGGTTCGGGTGGCAGCGTTGGCGCGACGCTTGGTTCGACCGCGACGGTTGGCTCCTCCTCTTCAGTCACGTCGGGGCTGGGTAAGAGCGTTGGGCTTGGGCTAGGCTGGCAGGCACTGAGCAGGAGCAGGGCGAGCAGTCCACCCATCAGCAGGCTATGACGGTTCAAGGAGTATCCTCGTTTAGATTGAGCAGCATCTCAAGCTGGAAGATGTAGGGTTGAAACCCCACTTGTTGCAAGATCGGTAAGAAAGGATCGTTGTCCGAGACGTTCAAATAGGAGTAACGTGCATCCGGATGTTGTCGAACGACGGAAGCCAGCAAATCCACCGCACTGAGCGCGTTAGCTGCCACGCAGTCGACAAAGCCAACCTGATATCCGTCTGACTGGTACACACAGGCTGAGAGCAAGCGGTCCTTTTCTTGATGGCGCAGAGCAAGTCCGTGGGCGTTTTGCTGCACATAGCGCAGGGCGCTTTCTTCGCGCTGCCAGGGTCGGTGAGTGCGGACCAAGGGCTGCATCTCGTCAATCAGACTGGCTACGTCTGGTTCGTAGCACGACGTGGGTCCGCTGCCGTTCAAGTGCAGATGATTTGAGCTGGCTACCAGGCCATGCAGCCGGTAGGTGTAATCAAATCCAAGGCTCTCGTACAAATTGCGCGCCCGATTGTTCTCTTCGACTACCTCGAGCTGGAGGCTGGTCAAGCCATCTTGGCGAGCGCTTTCGATCAAGTGCTTCATCATGCTGCGCGCCACGCCTTTACCTTGGTAGCGTGGGATCACCCCGACGCCGCCAACCCAGCCGCGATTATCTCGTACACCGAGTAGACAGGTCCCGATGACCTGACCCCGAAATATGGCGACGACGGAGCGTGTCAGATCGACCGTTTCGCGCTCAATGATGGTTTGATAGGCATGGTCAGTCAGCGAAAGGGGGATGTAGTAATCGGCGTAGGCCGCGTTGATCGCCTGAATCACGGCGCTCTGCGAAGGCAGATCAGCGGCGGCAAGGGTGATATCCAGCAGTGGCATGTCCAGAATAGTAGCACGGCCCCAGATTAGGGACAAGCGGCGCTCAGGAGCGAGTCACAGGTGAACGCCGCTAGGATGCGGCTACAGATGGCCGCATCCTATGCAGCCCGTGTCACTCTGGAGAGTTCTTCGGGAAGAAAGGTGACGTGCAGCTTGCCGTCGAGCAAGTCTTCCACCTTCTTGACGATTAAATCGAGGTGGGAACTGTGTGCCACGAAGTCCAGGTGTTCCGCTGGGACGATCAGAACTGGGCTGAGTTGATAGGCGTCAATCCAGTCTTCATACAGGCGGTTGAGTTGGCCCAGATACGCGACTTCGATGCCTTGCTCGTAGTCGCGGCCTCGCATCCTGATCCGCTTGAGCAGCGTCGCAATATCAGCCTGCAAGTAAATGATCAGATCAGGCGGCTGTAGGAAGCTCCCCATGGTCTCGTACAGTTCACGATAGCTGCGATAATCGCGCTCATTCATCAGGCCCTGCTGATAGAGGTTGCGAGCGAAAATTTCCGCGTCCTCATATATGGTGCGATCCTGGATAATTGGACGGGTGAAGCTCATGAGCCTGCGATGATGCTGCAAGCGGCGAGTCAGGAAGTAAACCTGCGAATGAAAGCCCCAAGCGGCCTTATCCTGATAGAAGTCGCTGAGATAGGGGTTGTCATCAACCGCCTCGTAAAAGGGCTTCCAACCCAGGCGTTCCGCCAGGAGGCGTGTCAGGGTACTCTTGCCCACACCGATATTGCCTGCAATAGCGATAAACCGATTTGTTGTCGTCATGATGCTGTTCCAATGACTAGGAGCTGCCGTCTTCACGTCCATCGCGGACGACCCGGCTGTCTTGCCAGATGCGGCGGGCATTGATATTCATCTTCTCCAGGTAGGCTTGCTCGAGATCGATCCCGGCGTAGTTGCTCAGCTTGAACAAATAGGCCAGGCAGTCGGCCAGTTCTTCCTGGATTTTGGCGCGATGGGTGGCCATCGCCGTTTGTAGAGCGGCCTGGGAGGAAAGCCCCTCCGCTCGCAGGCGACTCTCGCGTGACCACATTAGTTTGAAGGCGCGCGCCAGTTCACCCACTTCTTCGGTCAAGGCGATGTAGTTCAAAAATGGGTTGGTGTCGAAGCCTTTTTCCGCATCAAGCGAGAGGTGAAACTGCTGGAAATCCCCCAGCCGGTAGGGCCCCGTCTCCAAATCGACCAGAATCTCCTCCGGCTCGCGGTCGATAGG
>JAADYZ010000383.1 GCA_010092775.1 Chloroflexota bacterium | reverse complement strand
GAAGAGGCGATATTCGTGCGGGACGTTCAGATTGCCGAGGAACTCCTCCGATTGGCGCAAGAATTCGCTGCCTTCACCTTCCCCGCCCATCGCCAGCACTGGGCAGGTGATCTGGCTTTCGATGCCGTGCAGCTGGTAGCGCTCGGCCACCTCAGCGATCTCTTCAATCGTCTCCACGCCGAACATCCAGCGGAACTGCTCGACGGCAAAACGAACCACCGGGCTGACACCCATCAGCATGTTGACGATGGGGCCGAGCAACCCAATCGGGAAGCTGCTGCCCAGCACGCCACGCACCCCACCCAGCACGAAGTTGTAGAAGCTGGTCATCGGGGAATTGACGATCAGTGCCGCCCAACGATGATCATGAGCGAGAGCACGCGGGCCCAGGTAGCCGCCAAAGCTGATCGCATAAAGCGCCACCCGCTCTGGGTCGACGCCAGGTTGGTCCAGCACCCAGCCTAACACGGGCGTCATGACGGCTTCCCAATCGTGACGGAAGAATAATGGATGATCCCGATGGGAGGTGCCGCGCTGGCCGGGGCCGTCGAAGATCAGGACGTTGTAGCCGCGCTCCAAAGCGGGAACCGCGCCAGAGGCCAGATACAACTCCTCGCCGGAGCAGTCGCCACCGCCCAGCAAAACCAGGGTCGGGCGAGCTTGATCGTCATCGGCGGGGCGCATGAAGTAGCCAGGCAAGCTCGTGCCTTCATAGGGGATGTTCACACGCTCCATCGGGTGCGGGAAGAGCCGCGCAGCCTCTGCGAAGGCGGCTACACTCTGCTCATACAGATCGCGCTTGCGTGGATCGCGTGGGCTGATGAAGAATTCCGCCGTGCGGTAATAGCTATAGACGCGCAAGAAGCTGTCGCGCGCTGTTTGCAGATGGCCAGCGGCCAACGCGGCCTGCGCCTGCTTCTCGACGTACTGAGCCAATGCCAGCCATTCAACCGTCCATGACTCGACGTTGCCATTTTTGATGCGCTGGGCGGCCAGGTAGCACTCGCCAGAACTTGAACCCGCGTAGCACATCACCCCCAGGGTTCGGGTGAAGGCATAGTCAAATTCCGCGTCTTTGAACACATGCGGTCGGACTTGCCCCATCGCTGCGGCTACGGTCTTGTTGTTATCAGACATGGTCGTTCTCCTATTAGATCATCAATATCATGTCGTTTTATCAATAAGCTATTGCTTATCTACAGTGTATGCAGGCCGCGACCCAGGTCAAGACTCAACTTCAACCGGCTATTGATTAGTGGACTCTATGTCTAAAAAGAGACCGGCGGTGAGTAGGCGGTCTGCAACAAATCGACAATCCATTGATTACTCAATAAATCATTGATAACATCAACTCATGACTGAGGACAAGAAACTTGACCGTCGGGTCGTCCGCACCCGCCAGCGCCTGCGCAGCGCCCTGTTTGAATTGATCCTGGAAGAGGGCTTCGACCGGCTGACCATCAAACAGATCACGGATCGGGCCGATCTGAATCATGCGACCTTCTATCTGCATTATCGCGATAAGCAAGAGCTGTTGATGCGCAGCATGGAGGAGGTCTTTCAAGACTTGGTAGCGCGCATCAACGAAGCCGACATGGGCAGCTTCTCGCCCGATCAACCACCGCTTCCGCTGATCCTGGTGTTTGAGCATGTGCGAGACTACGCCGATTTCTACCGGGTCATGATCGATGATCGCAGCGGCACAGCCTTCATGGAGCAGTTACGCAGCACCATCGCTGAGATTTCTCTCGGGCGCATCCAGCAGATGCGCGCCTTAGTCGATGGAAAACCGAGCAGCGTGAGCGACGAACTCAGTGCCAACTATGCGGCAGGTGCATTGGTTGGGGTCGTCGCCTGGTGGGTTAAAGGCGACATGCAGCAAGACCCCGCCGACCTGGCCTTGCAGATCGGCGGGATCATTATGCGGGGTCTGTATGCGTCTCTCGGCTTGATCCGCTAGACGCGTTCGCGCGGTTTGTCAGCTTCAGGGCCGCGCAGTGGCTCAGATGGCGTTTCCCACATGGAGGGGCTGCCAAGCGGAGCGCGATCAGCTTCAGGGCCGCGCAGCGGCTCAGGCTCGCGGCGCTGCGGCACAAACTGGCTGACCAGCAGCAGGATACCACCGACGATCAACAGGACGGGGACAAACACGCCCGCTGGCCCAAGCACCAGGAACAAAACCGCTAAACCAGAGAAGAATCCGCCAGGGATCAACCACCACCATTCGCGGCGGTTAAAGGCATAGGCCACGAAGAAGGGCAGTCCAGTCGCCATCGTAATGTAGGCGGGGATACCGAAGTTGATCAGGACCCGCAGGTCGACCAAGAGGATCATCATGCCGACAGCAAGCAGCACATAGGAGGGGATCAACCACCACCATTGATCGCGGTTGACGGCCCAGACGGTCAAGAAGGGTAAGGCAATCGCCGAGAGAATATAAGTGGCAATCGCACCATCCTGCAAGAAGCCCAGCGACAGCGCAGCGATCAAGCCAGCCACCGCCCAAAAGACGTAGGCAGGGATCAGCAGGCCCCAATCCTCCCGGTTGCGGAAGTAAGGCACCGCGAAGACCGCTCCCACAAAGGCCAGCATCGCTGCCCAGACCAGCCCGGCCATCCCGCCGAAAAACTGCCCCAGCAGAGCCACCATGCCAGCCGCTACTAGCACTCCACCCACTAACATACTTGGATTCGTACGTGATTCAGGTTGCATCAAAGCTATTCTCCTTCAACTCTGGACGCAGTTTGATGCGTCCCTGCTTAATGATCTTTACGCAGAGGTCCTACGTAGGTTGCAGATAAACCATCGAATCGAGCGGTCATAGCTCTTTCGGTGGCCGCCTCGTGTTTGTTGGCCGTTGGCCTGCTGCTCAGGGGACGGCGCTCTCTGGATTGTCGTCAAAGATGTGCATCTATGCTGAGGATGGCACTGCCCCGTAGACTGTCTCTTAACCCCTGGATGTGCTGACCCGCCCGACACGTACCTCAGTGCGTCGATCTGTCGGCGGGTGACGGGCCTTGCACGATGCGTTATCCTCTCTTGCGGACTCAGCCAATTGGCTTCGGTATGATCAGACTCAACAGTTGGACACAATCTCATGGTTTTCAAAGGAACCTGGCGTGCCGTCTTGGCAGAACGTCAGACAACCACCCGTCGCTGGGTGAAACAAAACGACGAACTCAAAGAGGATCCGCGGCGTGTGCTGCGCTACAGCAACAAGAAAAAAGAGCAAATCGTGAAGTATCAGGTTGATAAGACCTACAGCGTGCGGCCGCATCCTACCGCCGACGCGGTGGGCTACATCATCATCAACGATATTCAGCGCGGCATCATCGGCGACATGACCGACCTGGATGCCTATCACGAAGGATTTGACTCACTGGCCGCCTTCAAAGAAAACTGGATCAACGTTTACAGCGAGTGGGACCCCCAGCAGGCCGTATGGGTGATTCACTTCGAGCTGATCTGACCAACCGCAAGGAAAGGGACCACTATGCTGACCTTGTATCTCGTGCGTCACGGCGAAACCCAATACAACGCCGATGGCCGCTTTCAAGGCGTGACTGATGTGCCGCTCAACGAGCTGGGCCGGAAACAGGCCGCAGCCGTTGGCGAGCGCTTTAAGTCAATGAACTTCGATGTGATCTATAGCAGCGACCTGCAACGTGCGCAGGAGACCGCCAAAGCCATCTCCGCCCACCATCAGAAAGAGATCATCTTGGATCAGCGCCTGCGCGAGATCGACTTTGGGAGTTGGGAGGGGCTCTTCTTTCGTGAGGTCTTTGTGTCTCAGCGCGAGGTGTGGGAACGTTGGCGCGCCGAATTCGATTTTGCACCGGAGCGGGCTGAGACCCTGCAAACGACCGTCGACAAAGCCGACTCGATGCTGGCCCACATCCGGGAACACCATGAGGATCAAACAGTGGTCTGTGTGGGGCATGGCGGCACCCTGCGCGTGATGGTCTGCCGCCTGCTCGGCATCCCGCCGCAGAATCGCTGGCAGCTTCAATTCGATAACACGTCTGTCAGCGAGGTGTGGTTCCGGGAAGGGATACCCTTTTTGCGCCACCTCAACGATGTCGCTCACCTGAACGGCCTGAATGAAGCGTGATGGACCTGTCAACGTAGGGACACAGGGCCTGCCCTGTCCGGAACGATTAATCATCGCCGAAGCCCACCCATCCGTAGGGACAGGGCCTGCCCTGTCCGTTTGAGCCGCCCGCCGGATCAATCTGGTTCTTGGTTGCTGTCTTCAAATAGGTGAGGGACGAAGCGGCGCAGATCAGCCTGCAAGGCACCGTCCGGCCATTCGTCGAACACCCTGAGCGAGACGATATGCTGGTTACGTTTACTGGCTCGCCGGTAGAAATTCAGCCAATAGCGCATGCCGTCAGTCTCGGCTTCGGCCAACACCAATACATCAGTCTGGCCGATCTTCTCCAGGCTTTCCACATTCTCCCACTCGCAGCGATAGCGAAACAGCGGCAGCGAATCATACAGAAAGCCGTCTTCGGTGACCTCCAGATAGGGTCGGCGCAGGAAGGCGATCATGAAGGGGAAGGGGCCGAGGAAGTAACCAATCGCACCAAGCATGGTGACCACAAACAGCACCACCATCCCTGGCAAGATTAAGGGGTTTTCCGGGTCCAATGTGAAGCCAATGCCCAGGGCCGCGATGCCCACGACGGGCACCAGCAGCAGCAACCCGATCAGGATTCCCATGATGATGCCAAACAGGCGGCGGCGCAGCGGGACGATGTAGCGGCGTGGCTCAGTCATGTTGGGTCGCTCGACTAGCTTTCGGGGAGGGAGATCAGTCCTGCTCCGGCACTCGCCTTGACGGTGTAGAACACCGGGCTAAGGTCCGTTAGCGCAGTATAGCAGTCGCTGACCGTCTGTGTAAAGTCCTCAATCAACTCAGGCCCATCGCTCACATCAAGCGCGGCAATGGCACAGCCCGCGAAGCCACCCCCAGTCAGGCGGGCGCCGAGGGCCGCTGGATGGCTGCGCGCGCACTTCACAATCGTGTTGAGCGCATCACTCGACACTTCATAGTCGACCCGCAGGCTCTGCTGACTCAGGTTGATTAACTCGCCCAACTGCGCCAGGTCCCCCACTCGCAGGGCCTCAACCGCCTGACGCACCCGCTCGTTCTCTCCGATCACGTGGCGGGCTCGCCGGCGCAGTAAGTCGGGTAATTCTGTGGCACGCTCTTCAAACGCCGCGACACTGAGATCGCGCAGGCTTTTCACAGCCAGCGCCTTGGCCGCAGCCTCGGAT
>JAADYZ010000051.1 GCA_010092775.1 Chloroflexota bacterium | reverse complement strand
GGGTCGGGCCTTCCATCGCGTCGGGCAGCCAGGTATGCATCGGGAACTGGGCGCTCTTGCCGACGGTGCCCATGATCAACAGCAGGCCGATTGCCCCGGCGACCGTCAAGCCACCGAGAAGCGGCAGGTTCGGGAAGGCCAAGACCTCCAGCGCGTGCAGAACCTCTTCATTATAGAGAATTTCGCGGTAGTTGAGCGTGCCGGTAAAGCTGTAGAGCCAGGCGATACCGACCAGCATAAACATATCGCCGACGCGTGTGGTCATGAAGGCTTTGATGCCCGCTCCGACCGGCGTGATGCGATCTGGCTGGTTGGGATAGACTCGATTGTGCCAGAAGCCGATCAGAAGGTAGCTGCATAAGCCCATAATCTCCCAGCCGACGAACAGCAGTAGCAGGTTACTGGAGACTGTGAGCAGGAGCATGCCACCCGCAAACAGGCTAATGAAGGCCATGAAGCGGGCCTTCCATACCGTCGCATCGATCTTCTTGACGGCACGGCCTGCGCTGTCGATCTCCGCCCCTTCTGGGGCTGATCCGTCTTCATTGAGCCGGACTTCGGTGTAATAGGTCCCGGAGTTCATGTAGCCCACGCTGTAGATGAAGATCATCGACGCCGCTAATGGGACAAAGAAGATCAGGACGGCACTGAGCGGATCGACCAGCACACCCATCTCGAAACTGGTCTCGGATGTGGGGCCAATGGGCAACCACTCCACGCTGGACTCAATTGGGTTCTTGCCCAGGTCGGGCGTGGTCAGCGCTGTGACTAGGACAATGATCGACAAGACCCACGTCAGAGCCATTGCCGACACAGCTACCCAGTCGCTGAGCGCTTTGCTCTGGCGGGTAAACAGCAAAATCGTAAAAAAGGCCACCAACGGTGGCACCGGGATCAACCAGACAAGCAGTTCAATCGTCATCAGGGATGCCTTACCACTTCAGCATGTTGATCTGTTCGGCCAAGACGGTCTGGCGATTGCGATAGATCGAGATGATCAATGCCAGGCCGACCGCTGCTTCGGCTGCCGCGACGGCAAAGACGAAAACAGCAAAGACAAAACCATTCAACTCGGTCGGGGCGAGAAAGCGCCAAAACGCGACCAGGTTCAAGTTAACGGCGTTGAGCATGAGTTCGACGCTCATCAAAATGGCGACGGCGTTGCGCCGCGCCAGTACACCGTAAACGCCGATCGAAAACAGAATGGCGGCGACAATCAGGTAGAACTCAAGCGTAACCATAGCAGGTCCTTGTCAGGCTAGACATCGCGTGAGATGACAATACTGCCGATCATCGCAGCGAGCAGCAGCACCGACGCGACTTCGAAAGGAAGCAGAAAGCCCTGATGGGTCACAAAGGCGCGGCCTAGCTGCTCGATATTATCGACTGGGACATCAGCGACGGGCGTCAGTGCGCCAAACTGCGCAACGACCAGCGCAATCAAGCCGGCACCGAGCAGGCCAGAGATGATCGCGGCGATCGGCCACTGGCGGTTGTAAGTCTCTTCGATGCCCATCAGGCGGCGGGTGACCATCACGGTGATGGTGATCAGAATGGAGATCGCGCCGACGTAGACCAGCACCTGGATGACGGCCAAATAAGGTGCCTCCAGCAGCACGTAAAGTCCGGCGATCCCAAACAGAGAGAGCACCAGAAACAGCGCAGCATGGACCAGGTTGCGAGTGGTGACCACGCCGAGGCCACCGCCAATGGTAAACAGTGCCATGATAAAGAAGGAAACGGAGACCGGTGAAAAGGTGAGCATCGCGTGTCTTTCTTAGTCTGTTCCGGCTTCAATGGGGGCCATCGACTGGCGCATGGCCTCGAAGCGTTCACGCTCGGCGCGACCACGCCGGGCCAGCAGGAATAAGGTCACAATAGTGATGAAGGCATTGATGGTCAGCAGCACGAAGGTGCGCGGCAGCATGTCTGCGGCAGTAGCCGTTGAGAAGTAATTGGCCAGGAAGGGCGCGGTCAGTATGCCTTGCTCGGCCAGGGTGGTGATGATGCCTTCAGTCAGCGCAATCAGGACGACCAGCGCCAGCGACACCGGGATCAGCAGCTTCCAGCAGAAGTCCATGATCTGGTCAATACGGAGGCGTGGGACGGTTGCGCGCATCCAAATCTGTATGATGTAGACCAGGAAGGTCTTACCCAGGAAGTAGATGAAGCCCAGCGTCGGTATCTGATCGACAAATGGCCCTTGCCAGCCACCCAGGAAAAGTGTCACGAAGAGGGCGCAGATGGCAAAGCCGTGTGCCCATTCAGCCGCGTAGAAGATCGCAAAGGCGAAGCCGCTGTATTCAATATGATAGCCCGCCACAATCTCAGACTCGGCTTCGAGCAGGTCGAAGGGCTGGCGACCAACCTCAGCCACCTGCGAGATGTAGAAGATAATCCCGGCGAGCGGCACCATGAAGATGAACCAGATATTCTGGGCCATCACGATTTCGTTCATACGCATCGAGCCAGTCAGCAGCACGGGCACCATCAGCGTCAGGATGATGGGGACTTCATAGCTGACTAGCATCGCGACAGCTCGGAAAGCACCCAGCAGCGCGTACTTATTGTTACTTGACCAGCCCGCCATCAGAATAGCCATGATCCCAAAGGAACTGACAGCCATGAAGTAGAGCACACCAATACTGACGTCGGTGCCAATGGCTGTCTCGGCAAAGGGGATGACCGCCCAGATTCCGATCACACTCATCACCGCCAGTAGCGGTGCCAGCAAGAATGGGATCAGGTCGGCTTGGCTGGGGATGATGATCTCTTTTGAGAGCAGCTTCCCCAGGTCAGCGACGGTCTGGAACAATCCCCAGGGGCCGACTCGGTTCGGCCCGATGCGATCTTGCAGCCGCGCCATTACCTTGCGTTCCATCCAAATATTGACGACCAGGATCAATAAGACGAAATTGGCGATCAAGAATGCACCAATAAAGGTCACGAGGCCATTGGCGAGTTCTGGGCTAGCGCCAAGGGTTTCGAATAGAGATAGCAGAGTTTCGCGAATGAAAGTCGCGATGTCGAGGATGGGGGCTAGAGCTTCAGGCATAGACGGCTTCCCGCTTTCCTAGAGCCATTCCAGTGCGCCTTTGCGCCAGGCATATACCAGGGCTTCAGCGAGCGTGATAATGAAAACGACCCCGGCAACGATGCCAAAGAGCGGCAGCTGATTGTAGGCGACTGCCCAGGGGTAGAGAAAGATCAGCTCAATGTCGAACACCAGGAACACCAGAGCAAAAATGTAGTACTGGACTTTGAACTGAACCCAGGTGTCACCTACTGTCTCGACGCCACACTCATAGGTGCTGTTCTTCATCTCGTTGGGTTTGCGCGGCCCGAGCAGCGTTCCTGCGACGATCGGAATGGCAGGGAAGATGAAAGCCGTGACCAGCAGCAGGGCAATGAAGGTCCATTCGCTCACGGATGGATTCTCCTGATTAAACTATCTAGTTCGTCAGACCAGTAAGTGCTGAGGGATGTCGGTTACCAATCAACTCGGTAAGCAGCGTCAGTGTTTGTGAAGACTGACGCGAGGACCAGTATACCATCCGGCTATACCCTTAGCAAGATGTGCATGAGTACAACTATCTGGGGCATATACTGGATTTCACATGCCCCAATCGGCCATCTTGCTAGGGAATGACCACCGGCGATTCACCAGTCGTAAGCTGCTGCGATCCGAGTGAAAAGGCCGGATAGTACCACAACTCGGCGGGCTGCTCCGGTCCAGGGAGTTGGCGTTGAACGAGGATGCCATCGTTGCCAGCCCAGGTAAAGGCGACGTTGAAGTACTCATCTTCATCCACAGTGAGCAGAGTCGAGCCATACGTGCCATCGCCTCGTGCTTCCAGGATGACTAGATTTCCGCGTGGCGGCTGCCCAGCGGCGGGCTGTGGAAACACCAGGGCGGCAATGGTGGATCCGTCTGGCGAAAACTTGGCATCTTGGTAGACCAACTCAGCCCCTTCGGGCGAAATCTGCTCTAGCGTTGGCTCGTCGTTCTCCGCCGCCAGCAAATAGAGAGGCAGTGGGGCCCATTCGCCAGTGGTGGGCAAATCAAGCTGACTGTAGAGCAGGATTTGCTCGCCGTCTACGTCCACATCCCAGATCAAAAAGCCCTCTGCAAAGATGATAGGGAAGCCGTCGTTGATATCAATGGCGACAAAGGAGGTACCGGCTTCGGCGTCAAACTGGGTTCCTAACAAGGTTTGCTCATCCACCGCGACAACGGTTTGCAGGCTGCTGCCGGGCTGCGTCTCGGTTTCGCTGATCACCGTGCGCGTGCTGCCAGCCGGCATCTGCTGGGCGATGATCTGCGTCAGGCCGGGCAGTGCGGTGCTTGGGTCTAGTGTGACGCGTGTATAGTACAGCACGTCACCCCCTAGGGACCATGCCAGACCGCTGACGACCGCAGCTTCGTCGGCGCTCTCAAGGACGCTCATGCCACCTGATTGGAGGTCTTGAACCACCACCTCTTGATTGTTGACCGTAAACGCCAGCAGAGAGCCATCCGGGGAAACGGTCAGGTTACGAGCGAGGCTGCCCTCCGCTAAGGTCACCAGTTGGCGCTCAGCGCTGCCGTCGATGTTGGTAGCGAAGACCTGCCCGTCACGCAGGAAGATCACCTCGCCAGATTGAGCTGTGCCAGCCGGGCCAGCCCCCCCCTGCCCATCCTCCGCCATAT
>JAADYZ010000382.1 GCA_010092775.1 Chloroflexota bacterium | reverse complement strand
GCTGTCAAAGGAACTGGTTGAGGGCGATCAGATCACTGCGTCAGGGCCTCGCTCAGATCGTGGGGACGAATTAACCGCCCGCTACGGTGTGCACAGCACAATCCACAATCACAAGGCTGTCAAAGGGCAGGATGTGGTTGTGCTATCGGTGAAGCCTCAGCTCATGCCCACCGTCATGGACGAACTGCGTGGCACACTCAAGCCGGATTGCTACGTGGTCTCGATTGCTGCGGGGTTAACCATTAGTCGGATCGTCGATGCAATAGGTCACAAGGCCGTTGTGCGAGTGATGCCCAACACCCCATCGCAAATCGGCGAGGGCATGTCGGTATGGACGGCAACTGAGGCCGTGACAGAAAGTCAATTGATGGCGACGCAATCCATACTAAGTGCCCTCGGCGAGGACGTACATGTAGACGATGAACGCTACCTTGACATGGCAACAGCGGTCAGCGGCACCGGACCGGCCTACATTCTGCTCTTCATGGAGGCAATGATCGATGCGGGGGTTCATCTCGGATTCTCACGTCGGGTTGCCGAACAACTCGTGATGCAAACGATGAAAGGCACAGTCGCCTACGTCCGTGAGGCAGGCAAACATCCCGCCACACTGCGCAACGAGGTCACCTCTCCTGGGGGCACCAGCGCAGAAGCCCTCTATCACCTTGAGAAGGGCGGCCTACGCACGGTCATGGCTCGTGCGATCTGGGCAGCCTACCAGCGCTCCGCAGCACTTGGCGGCAGTGACCTTGGGCGCCGTCTGGCCGGGCAGTCGCCCGATGGCGAGTAGCCATCGCAGGGTAATTGCATCAAAATGAAATTCAAAGCATATGTTAACGATATGGCGCTAGGGACGCCGCATGATATGTGTCAATCAGGGCTGAAGTCGCTTGAAGAAGCCTTAGGGCAAGTCAAAAGCGATTGGATGCCTTTGCCCTGAGCCATGGGGAGCAAAGTGACCGTAAACTGATCATGGGTTACAATGGCTAGGAGCCAACCCGATCCTAACCAGGCCACCGCAACACAAGGGAGATGGACCTGATGCAACTGAAACGTACACCCGTCGGCGCGATTGTTGGCGTGTTGACCGCACTCACTGTCTGGGGCTTGCTGAACCTTGCAACAAACGCACCCGTCATCGCCCAGGAGGAGGAACCGACCCCGACTCCGTTGGTGACGCAGACTCCCGCACCAACCCAGGTCCCGACCTTCAGCGTCAGTGCGGACGTTAGCTTTGCCGTTGACGGCGACATCAACGATGACGGCCTGGTTAATCCTGGTGAAAGTCTGCTCTATACCATCACTGTGACCAATACGACCGCTCAAGGTGAATCGGGTCCGGTCACGGTCGAGTTTCAGTTTGATCCAGCCTTTATCCGCGGGGTCGCTGCTATCACCGAAGACGGCACTTCCGACGAAGATGCCGTAGCCTGGACCATTCCTGGGCTCGCCGCCGGCGCGTCGACCACCTTGTCGTTCACGGCCACCCTACGGCGGACCTTCCCCCCTGGTCGCTCTCAGGTCACGGGCGTGGTGATTGTCCGGTCGCAGGACGTCGAGCTAGCCCGGGCCGCAACCCCTTCTCTTGAGGTGGTCGGCCCAAATCTGCGCTTGATTGAGCAAAACGTCGAGCTAATCACTGATGCAGATGAAAATGGACGTATCGATCCGGGTGATACTATCCGCGTGACAATTGCATACAGCAACACCGGGGGCGGCGTATCGCAAGAAGCGTCGATTGTTGCCACCTTCCGTCAGGACCTTACCCGCGAAATCGTCAACAATCCCGACAACGCCCAGATCGGCCCGAGCAACCTCACTTGGCAAATCGGTGCGGTCGCCCCCGATGGTGAGTTGCGATCCACATCCGTTACGATTCGCTTGGCTCAGGAGTTCCCGGCTGGCGTAACGGATTATGAATTAGAGCTGTCGCTGCGTGGTGGCGCTGCCGAGGACATTCAGGTTCTATCCATCCCTGTCTCTGGCCCGAATCTTGTCGCAGACCTCCGCTTCAACCTAGCAGACGAGAACGAAAACGGCTTTGCAGATGTGGGCGAGGCGCTGGCTTTCACGCTGGAATATGCTAACGTAGGGACCGAAGCAGCGGGCAATGTGTCGATCACCGCCACCTACGACCCTGGCCAGATTGATATCGCCGAACCCTCAGAGGGCGTTGAATTGGACCCCGACGCGGGCATTATCCTGCTTAACCTCGAAGCTCTGGGAGCAGGGGAAGTCGGCACGGTGCAGTTCAATGGCGTCATTCGATCCTTGCCCATCGGTGCATCTTCTATCGATCTTCTCACCGAGATTGCCAGCGACCAGACCCGTCCGGCACTTGACAGCGAGCAGGTACCAGTCAACGCACCGACACCCACCCCGGAGGCCGAGCCAACCAGCTCGGTGATCTCCGAGACCCGACCCGCTCAGGGCCAGGGTATTCTGAGTGGTACCCTTGTCGGCGTCTTGATTGGGCTCTTCCTGATCTTCAGCTTGCTCGCCATCGTCTATGTAGCCTCTCGCGTGCTGCCGAGTACCCCCGAAGAGCGAGCCCAAACCGATAATCTGGCTGAACGAGCAGCGCAGCGCCAGCTTGTCCGCGAGATCGTAGAAGGTGTGACCCTGATGGCCATCCTCTTCGCCGTGATGATCTTGGGCCTCCAAAACGCACTGGACCAAGACTCCGTCAACTCCATTATTGCCGGTATCGTCGGCTACGTTGCAGGCCGTGTCGCAGGGCAAGTACGCTAGCACTTTCGGACCGCCATCTAACGACTGTGCCAAAGCCGGGGAGCCTCATCTCCGGCTTGTCTAATCCATTTGTGAAAGAGTGGGCAAAGAAAAACCCACACGCTACAATCACACTGGCTCAAAATACGTGACCGCCATCAGACTTAACCAAAACAAGCCAATCCGGCGGCAGCCTGTCGGCTTTGGCAGGCGATCAGCAGCCCCGCTTAAATTTTCAAGTCAAATCATGGGAGTTCTCATATGGCGACCGATTTGTCTAAAGACCTGGTCCAACAGCTAGAGCAGCAAATCAAGACTTTCGATACCACGCCCAAGGTCACCACCGTCGGTGAAGTGATTGAAATTGGTGACGGTATCGCGCGAGTTAGCGGCTTGACGAACGTCAAAGCCCAGGAACTCGTCGAATTCGACACCGGCACGCAAGGCGTCGCCTTCAACCTGGAAGATGACCAGGGCGGTGTCATCATCATGGGTGACTATGGCAGCATTCAGGAGGGCAGCCAGGTCCGCGCCCTCAATCGCCTGGCTTCTGTCCCAGTCAGCGCTGCAATGCTGGGCCGCGTGGTCGATCCACTGGGCCTACCACTCGACGGAAAAGGCCCCATTGCGGTCGATACTTACATGGACCTGGAACGGATTGCCCCTGGCGTGGTCGAACGCCGCAATGTCGACACGCCGCTTATGACCGGCCTGAAGGCGATCGACGCGATGATCCCGATTGGCCGCGGCCAGCGCCAGTTGATCATTGGCGACCGCCAAACTGGTAAGACCGCCATCTGCGTCGATGCTATCATCAACCAGAAGGACACCGACGTCATCTGCATTTATGTGGCGATCGGCCAGAAGAAAGCCCAGGTGGCGCGTGTGCTGGGCACGCTGGAGCGCTACGGTGCGATGGACTACACCATTATCGTCAACGCATCTGCCTCAGAGTCTGCGGCCTTGCAGTACTTCGCTCCCTACGCCGGGTGTGCAATCGGTGAGTACTTCATGGAGAAGGGCCAGCACGTACTGGTCATCTACGACGACCTGTCTAAGCATGCTTGGGCCTATCGTGAAGTCTCGTTGCTGATGCGCCGTCCACCTGGCCGTGAAGCCTATCCTGGCGACGTCTTCTACTTGCACTCGCGCCTGCTAGAGCGTGCCGCGCAGCTCTCTGAGGAACGCGGCAACGGCAGCCTGACCGCCCTCCCGATCATCGAGACCCTGCTTGGTGACGTGTCAGCTTATGTGCCCACCAACGTGATCTCAATTACCGACGGCCAGATCTACCTGGAGAATGACCTTTTCTACGCGGGTATTCGCCCGGCCATCAACACCGGTATCTCCGTTAGCCGTGTGGGTGGAGACGCGCAGCGCAAGGCGATGAAACAGGTAGCCGGTAGCTTGCGCCTAGATATGGCCCAGTTCCGCAGCCTGGAGGCCTTTGCTCAGTTCGGTTCGTCCGACCTTGACAAATCGACTCGTGACCGGCTGGAGCGCGGTTTGCGCTTGCAGGAGCTGCTCAAGCAGCAGCAGTATGCTCCCTTTAGTTTCACCGATCAAGTCGTGTCACTGTATGCCGGCACGCGCGGCCATCTGGATGACATTCCTGTCGAGCGTGTCGCGGCTTTTGAAGAGGAATTCCTCACCTTTGTCAAGACTAGCTACCCAGACCTGCTGACCAAGATTGACGAAGTGGGCCGCTTGAACGATGAAATTGAAGAGCGCTTGAAGACCGCTATCGACGCTTTCAAGTCGACCTTTAGCTAAACAGCGAGGATCGCCGACCTATGGCAACACCAAGAGAGATCAAGCGTCGTATCTCCAGTGTCAAGAACATCTCGAAAGTGACCGGCGCATTGGAGGCCGTCTCTGCCGCCAAAGTGCGTAAGGCACAAAGTGCCGTGCTTGCCACCCGTGCCTACTCCAATGCAGCCCTTGAAATCCTGCGCGACATTGCCGCCGCCAGCGATGGCAGCTTGAGCCATCCCTTGCTAGACCCACGACCCGCCGTGAACCAGGTGGAGCTGATCTTGATCACCAGCGATCGTGGCCTGGCCGGCGCCTACAATTCCAATGCAGTGCGTGTCGCCATCGAATTCGAGCTGAAGCAGCAGGTCCCCATCCGTTACGTCACAGTTGGGCGTAAAGGGCGTGATATCATGCTGCGCCGAGGCAAAAACGTGATCGCCGAGTTCAGCAACCTCCCGCCAGATCCGCTGATTCGCGACATCACAGCCATCACGCGTACAGCAATAGATGACTTCGTAAACGGCGTCGTTGATGAGGTGTATATCATCTACACCGAGTTTATCAACACGCTGTTTCAGGAGCCGAGGTTGATGCGCTTGCTCCCCCTCCAACCTGAAATCGACCAGTCGTCGAACAACGGGCCGAACCGTCTTTATACCTTTGAGCCGGACCCAGACACCGTGTTGGAAGAGATCCTACCCCGCTTTACTGAACTAGAACTCTACCAAACTGTGCTGGAGTCCCTGGCAAGTGAACATTCCGCCCGCATGATCGCCATGCGCAATGCGACTGAGAGTGCCAACGCGTTGCAAGATGACTTGCGCCTGTCCTACAACAAAGCCCGTCAACAAGCCATCACCAACGAGATGTTGGACATCGTTGGCGGTGCCGAGTCCCTGGCTGAATCCTCGTCTTAGAAGGAGAGAAGATCTATGGCAACGAAACGAAGTGTCGGAAAAGTCGTTCAGATTTTGAGCGGCGTCGTCGACTGCGAGTTTCCCGAAGGCCGCCTCCCGGAAATCTATGAGGCGCTTGAGGTTCCCCGACCCGGTGATGACCCTCTAATCCTTGAGGTGCAGATGAACTTAGGCGGCGGACGCGTTCGTACCGTCGCGATGGACGGCACTGATGGTCTGCCACGTGGCGTGGACGCCATCGCCACTGGCGCACCGATTAGCGTTCCAGTTGGCCAGCCTGCCCTGGGCCGCATCTTCAACGTGCTCGGTCGCCCCATTGATGGTAAAGACCCCATCCCAGAGAGCGCCGAGCGTTACCCGATCCATGCTAAACCACCAGCCTTCTCGGAGCAATCCACAACGGTTGACGTGTTCGAAACAGGCATCAAAGTCATTGACTTGATCGCTCCCTTCACCAAGGGCGGCAAGACTGGCATTTTCGGTGGTGCGGGCGTGGGCAAGACAGTGCTCATCCAGGAGCTTATTCGCTCAGTGGCCACCGAACACGGCGGATACTCCGTATTCGCCGGGGTGGGCGAGCGCACGCGCGAAGGCACCCAGCTTCGCGGCGAAATGATTGAGAGTGGCGTGCTCGATAAGACGGTGCTGGTCTTCGGCCAGATGAATGAGCCACCTGGAGTGCGCCTGCGTGTTGGCCTGTCTGGCCTGGCCAATGCCGAGTACTTCCGCGACGAAGGCCGCGATGTGCTGCTCTTCATCGATAATATCTTCCGTTTCTCCCTGGCTGGTGCTGAGGTATCCGCGCTGTTGGGCCGTATGCCCTCAGCAGTGGGCTATCAGCCAACCCTTTCCCACGAGATGGGCGAATTGCAGGAACGGATCACCAGTACCAAGACCGGGTCCATCACCTCGATGCAGGCTGTTTACGTGCCCGCCGACGACTACTCTGACCCGGCACCTGTAGCCACCTTTACTCACCTGGATGCCACCATTGCCTTGGAACGCTCGATTGCGGCGCGTGGTATCTACCCAGCGGTGGACCCACTCTCAAGCACCAGCCGTATCCTTCAAGCCGAGTTTGTGGGCGACGAGCACTACGGTGTTGCGCGCGAGACCCAGCGTGTGCTTCAGCGCTACAAGGACTTGCAAGACATCATTGCCATTCTCGGCGTAGACGAGCTGTCGGAAGAGGACAAGCAGGTGGTGGCGCGAGCCCGCCGTGCTGAGAACTTCCTCTCCCAGCCTATGTTCGTCGCGGAGCAGTTCACCAATCGCGCAGGCCGCTATGTCAAGATTGGCGAAACGGTCGAGGGCTTTAAGCAGATCATGAATGGCGAGCTCGACCATGTGGATGAGCAGTTCTTCTATATGGCTGGCAGCATCGAAGATGTGATGCGTCGCCACGAAAAAGGCGAAATGGACTAAGCAGGACTGACCATGCCCATTCAATGCCAGATCATTACGCAAGAGCGTGAAGTATTTGACGAAGATGTGGACATTGTCCTGGCACCCGCTGTGCAAGGACAGGTCGCCATTCTTCCTCAGCATGCCCCCCTGGTCACCGCCCTCGCCTTTGGCGAAGTATTGGTGCGCCAAGGTGAGAAGGAAACTGCCTTTGCGGTCGGCGGTGGCGTGCTCCAGGTGACGCCGAGCAAGGTCATCGTCTTAGCCGACTCGGCGGATCAGGCCCAAGAGATTGATGTCGAAGCCGCCGAAGAGGCACGACGACGCGCAGAAGAACTGATGCGTGAAGGTGCACCCGCCGACCCAGAGGAGTACGCTTCCTTGCAGGCGGCTATGCTGCGTGCCAAGCTGCAACTCAAGGTCGCACGCCGCCACCGACCTCGGTCGGGGACGGGCCCCCGCGCGATGGACTTTTCGGAGTAATCCAGCAGACCGTCTCGCTCCATGACGACAATCCAGCAGCCGTCCAGTGTCTCTGTGCCTGGACGGCTTTTCCCATTATAATGGTGACCACTCTGTAGGGGGCCTATCAGACGGACTTTCTCGATGCTAGTTTAGCCGGGGGATGGCCAGGCTAGCTGTTACTCCAGATTGATGGAGGGCTTATGTTTTCACGCAAAATCGGTGTCGATCTCGGCACCATCAATGTGACGATCGCCGAGCGCGAGCAGATTCTCTTGCATGAACCGGGCGTCGTCGCGATCACCGTCGATGAGGAACGCATCGTCGCGGTCGGACAGGAAGCGCGCGACATGTACGGTCGGACACCTGAATCGATTGAAGTGATGCGACCGATGCGCGACGGAGTGATCGCAGATTACTACGTCACAGAGAAGATGCTTGAGTACTTCATGAAGAAGATTCAGGGCGGCTTCCGGCTGACGAAGCCAACGGTGATGGTCACCGTGCCTTATGGCGTGACCGACGTTGAACAGCGCGCCGTGCATGAGGCAGTGATCCAGGCAGGTGCTCGCGAGGCCCACTTGATGCCCGAGCCCTTAGCGTCCGCAATTGGCGCCGGACTGCCCGTAGAGACACCTACGGGCAACCTTGTGCTCAACATTGGTGGCGGGACCTCTGAGGCCGCTGTGGTCGCGATGAATGGCATTGTCGCAGGGGGCTCAGAGCGTATCGGCGGGACACGTCTGGACGATGCGATCATGCAGTATATTCGACGCAAATACAACTTGATTGTTGGTGAGATTACTGCCGAATTGGCTAAGGTAAACATCGGGGCAGCCATCGACATTGGAGAAGAACTACGCATGGACATCCAGGGTCGTGATCAAGTCAATGGGATGCCACGCACCGTGACGCTCAGTACCTCAGAGGTCGCTGAAGCGCTGCAAGAGCCGCTCGGCATGATCGCAGCTATGATCCGCCGCGTGCTAGAACGCACGCCCCCCGAGCTATCCTCAGACATTATCGATCGCGGCATGGTGTTAACGGGTGGGTCTTCACTCTTAAGAGGCATCGATCAATACCTGACCCGTGAGACCAATGTGCCGGCTTTCCTGGCCGATGACCCGGTCGGTGCAACCGCCTTCGGAGCCAGCCGAGGGTTGGAACGCCTGGACGTGTTGCAACGTACCTTCCCACGCCTATAAAAAAGACAATCCGGGGCGCACCGCATGCGTCCCGGATTGTCCTTGACGCCGTAGACGTCAATCCAGGTAGAATGCCATTTTCTGCAAGTGGATCACCGGATCGATGTACTGGACGTGCACCTCATCTGGGATGGACAACACAATGGGCGCGTAACTCAAGATGGAGCGAACTCCAGCCGCCACAAGGTGGTTGGCCACCTCTTGGGCCGCACCCGCTGGGGTAGCGATCATGGCCATCTTGATGCCATTTTCCGTGATGGACTGCGCCAGATCATCCAGGCTCCGGATTGTCAGATCACCGATCTTCTGCCCGATCTTCGCGGGGTCGCTGTCAAACAACAGGCTAATGCGAAAGCCGCGATCAACAAAACCACCATAGTGCGCCAGTGCTCGGCCAAGGTCGCCAACGCCGACCAGCGCAACGTGCCACTCGCGATCAACATGCAGGATGCCCTCCAGGGCGTTGCTGAGCGCTGAGATGTGGTAGCCAGTCCCTTGCTTGCCAAACTCACCGAAGTGTGAAAGGTCCTTGCGAATCTGCGCTGAGCTGATTCCTAGCCGCCGGCTTAGCTCGTGCGATGAGGTAATCTCATGGCCGTCAGCTTGCAGCCGCTTTAGCGCACGCAAATAGATCGGCAGCCGACCAACGACAATATCCGGGACGTCTCCTTGTCCCATAAGCTGTATTCTCCTTCGTCACCCGCAGGGGCTCACTCTGGGATTGTGAGGTTCTTAACGAGTATTATACGTTCTAGAATGTTATCACGCCGTTGGAGGCGCTGCCACAGCCCATCTCGACAGCTATCCCTGCGCGTGATAGAATTCTCAAAGACACATGATGGTGAACAAACAGCTTCATAGCTGTGTCCTGATGATATGGGAGGTCCGATGGATGCGCGGTTAATTCGCGTTATACCTTTTTTAGTATTGATC
>JAADYZ010000381.1 GCA_010092775.1 Chloroflexota bacterium | reverse complement strand
GAGTATTGTGCTAGTTGAAGCGATCTACCGGGTGGCTGCGATCGCGTTTGGATTGGGTGTTGTGGGATCAACCCTTCTCTCCGCGATTCGGACCTTTGTGCTGCCACGCAATGAAAATGCCTTCTTGTCTAGTTTTGTGTTCATAGTCATCTGGCGCGTGATGCGTTTTGCACTCCGGCGCATGCGCCGCTTTGAAGCACAAGACCGCTTGCTTGCTTATCTGTCGCCTATCGGCTTGCTTGCCCTGCCAGTGTTCTGGCTCTTTCTGATCGTCCTGGGCTATACCGGCCTCTACTTTGGTGTTGCAGGCGATCTCACCTGGCGGCAAGCCTTCATCTTGAGTGGGTCATCACTGATGACATTGGGCTACAGCTTCGTCGATGAAATTCCGCTGATCGTCTTGTCCTTCTCGCAAGCAGCTTTAGGTATGATGCTAATCGCCCTGCTGATCGGTTATCTGCCCACCATGTACAGCGCCTATTCGAATCGCGAAAAGATGGTCATCAAACTGGAGATTCGGGCTGGCACACCGCCTTCGGCTGTGGAGATGATCAAGCGTCTTCATCTCTTCGGAGTCCTCGAAGACGGGGCGGATTTCAAAGCGCTGTTTTACGAATGGGAGGATTGGTTCATTGAACTAGAGGAAAACCACACCACATTATCTCCGCTAAACTTCTACCGGTCTCATGTTTCGACCCGTTCCTGGCTAACAGCGGCGGGTGTTGTTCTGGATGCCGCCAGTTTGACCGCATCCTGCATTGACCTTCCGCATGCGTCATATGCGGGTGCGACGGTGCGTGCTGGCTATGTGGCGATCAACAATATCGCCGAGTTTTTCGGCTATCATCACGATTACCATAAGACGCGCGAAGACCCCATCAGTATCACCCGCGAGGAATTTGATGCGGCCTATGATGCCTTGGCTCAGGTCGATCTCCCTTTGTACGCCGATCGTGAAGCCTGCTGGCAGAATTATCGTGGCTGGCGGGTCAACTACGACTCCGCCCTATTGTTGATGACCACTTTCATCTTTGCGCCGCGAGTGGCCTGGGTGTCGGATCGGCACCCGGTTGACTTGCCGCCCGGATTTGAGCACATGGACACCTGGAAAGACCTGCGTGCTCCAGAGGCAGCTCTTGAGTTCAGCTACAACGACCTCTCTGAGCAAGCCCAACAACAGGCGGTAGCCACACGGCGAGGACGAGCCGGGTCCGGCCAAGAACCTGATCAAGCAGCCAGTTAAGCCTGCTCAAGCAGGAAGAAGAGCATATCCTGTTCGTAGGTTTCGACCTCGTAGGCGCTGTTGAGCATCGCTAGGACCTGTGCACGGTGATCGGTCAGATGGTTGGCGGCGTGGGTGAGGATTTGCCAGCGCGGGGTATCGGCTTCGATCCCGCGAGCGGGCAATCCCCAATGGATCGTGGCGTTCAGATCTGCTTCTGTCAAAGTAGCTAGGTAAGCGTTCGCCTCCTGCTTGAAGGACTTCCACACTTCTCTGACAGATTCCCGTGTGCCGAAGTCAGCGTAATCCAGATTGGGTCGCGCATCGCGTTCCTGTAAGCGATCCAACCAGCGCAGGGTGGCACTGATCATATGCACGCACTGATGCCGTATCGATCCGCGTGAATAGTCAATTGCTTGCGTGAACTGCTCATCGCTGATCTGCTCGATTGAGCGCCACATCACATCCCAACCCCAGTAGGCATAGGCAAACAGCAGGCGAACGGCTTCGGGTTTCATCCAGATTGCTCCTCCTACAGAGAAATCAAAAGGGCCGACCGAGTGGTCAGCCCTGATTGATGCTGATCAGTCTTCGACTTGCGTGGCCACTTCCAGCAAGCGTTGGATCTCATTGACCATCTCAGCCGGATTGGGGTGGATGCCGTCAGCCAGCATCGCGTTTTGGAACAATAGGCTGATCCCCGACTGGAGTTGTGCATCATCCTGGCCGCGTTCCAAGCGAGCCGAGAGGTTACGCACAATCGGGTGGTGAGGGTTGATCTCCAGGATGCGGCTTGGCACCTCAAATTCTTTCTCCAACATCTGGTAGACCCGCTGGGTGTGCCGGTCCATCGCACCTTCGGGTGCGACTAAACGTGCCGGGCTGCCCGATGACAGCACCTTGCTGACCCGCACGGATTCGACTTGATCGCCTAAGACCCCTTTGATGTAGTCCACCAGATTGGTCGACTCGCTTTCGGGTAGGGCCTCTGCGTCATCTTCGTTGATCTCTGGGCGGGTGCCAATGCCTTCCAGATCGAGCGCAGCGGAGTCCACACTCACGAAGCGATGCTCATCTACTGCGATCAAGGAGCTGACCAAGAATCCGTCGACCCGGTCGGTCATATAGAGGACATCAATCCCCCGTGCTCGGAACGGCTCCAGATGCGGGCTGCGCTCTGCGGCGGCCACGTCGTCTGCGATGATGTAGTAGATGGCGTCTTGACCCTTGGCGAAGTTCTGCGCGTAGGCCTCAAAGGTGATCCAATCGTCGCCACTGTTGAGCGAGCGGAAACGCATCAGCGGCAGCAAGCGACCTCGATCACCCGGGTCAGTAATCGCCCCTTGTTTGAGGAAAACGCTGTAGGTCTGCCACAGAGCCAGATAAGCGTCGGGATCGGTTGTGGCTAGTTTCTCAAGCTCACCCAGAATGCGCTTGGTCAAGATGCTCTTCAACTTGGCAATGAGCGGGTTAGCCTGGATCGACTCGCGGCTGACGTTCAGCTTGATGTCTTCGCTGTCAACGACACCATGCACAAATTGTAGATATTCAGGCAACAGGTCAGTGGTGTATTCTTCGATCAACACTTTGCGAGCATAGAGCTTCAGTCCCGGCTCGGTGCGTGGGCTAAAGATGTTACGTTCCGGCGAGTTGGGAATGAACAGCAGCGCATAGAACTGCAAAGGGGCATCGGCTTGAGTATGCAGTTTAAGCAGCGGGTCCTCAAAATCGAGCGTGAGCGATTTGTAGAAGGCGTTGTAATCCTCATCGTCCAACTCAGATGTTGAGCGCCGCCAGATGGCCGTCTGCTGATTGACCGGCTGCAAGGGCTGCGGTTCCGGATCGTCCTCAGTTGCTTCCTTCGGCTCACCAATGTAGATAGGGAACATCACGAAATCGGAGTAGCGGCGAATGATCTCGCGCAGACGGTATTCTTCGGTGTACTCCTGTGCATCGTCGCGTAGGTGGATAATGATCTCCGTTCCACGATCCGTCTTATCGGCTTCGCTCACCTCGTAGGTGTCGCCGCCATCGCTCACCCAGCGCGCTGCCTGGGCATCCGGCTGGTAGGACCGCGAGATCACCTCAACCTGATCGGCGACCATAAAGACGCTGTAGAAGCCCACCCCGAACTGACCGATTACATCGGCGGTAAGCTCGCCTGCCCCGCTCTCGCGGATGCGCTCAAGGAAACTCTTGGCACCGCTCTGGGCAATTACACCCAGATTTTCGACCATCTCGTCAGCGGTCAGGCCGATCCCGGTGTCACGGATGCGAATCTGCCCAGCGTCCTTGTCCATCGTGATGTGAATCTGCAATTCGACTTCAGGGTCGAGCACGTCTTGATTGGTCAGCATCTCGAACTTGAAGCGGTTCAGCGCGTCTGAGGCGTTCGAGATCATCTCTCGCAGAAAGATGTCGCGCTCTTTGTATAGAGAGTGAACAAGAATATCGAGAAGTTGGCTGATTTCTGCCTGGAAGGTATGCGTCTGGCTCATGTGCTTTACTCCAACCGTTCGCATGAATGGATTAACTGACTGTCTTGGCTAAAGAATAGCAGAGTTCGCCACATCGATCATGGTTTCTGGCGAAAGTCTTATGCAGTACTAACGCGTTGAGGCGGATTCGCCCGGCTGGCCAGTTGCCACAGCCGCCAGCCTCTTAGCGGTTGATCTCATCGTCGTCGCCCAATCAACTGCGCCCCTGCGCATGTGTGGAGAGCTGCCAGAGAAGGGTAACCATGAAACAGAGCAGAATAGTGATGAGGAAGATGAGTGTTCGCAGCGCCATGATGCCCCCTGCTAGCTCATTCGGCGGTGATCTCGAACTCCGCCTGCAATTCGCGGTCAGGATTGTAGAGGAAGACGATGTCGCCAATCGCCCAGGCTGGTTCAGTGCGACCCCAATATAGGTCGACCGGGGTATCTTCGCCCACACCGGTGTAGACGGTCACCCCGCCGCCCGCAAAGAGGCGGAAATCTGGGAAGACAAAGGCATCACCTGCGCTGTTTTCCAAGGTCCACCCTTCGAGTTCGACCGGCGAACCGACATTGACGATCTCGACTGCTTCGCTGGTCACATCCCCTGGGTTGAGCACGCGCGCCACTCGGATCGTTACGGTTCCTGCTGGTGGATCAGTGGCGGTGGGAATCGGTGTGGGTATCTCCCGGGTGGGAACTTGCGTGGCCGTCGGTTCCAATGTGGGGGTGGGTGTTGGAATGCCACAGATAGGAATCACGAGTTGTTGGCCTACCTGCAAAAAATCTCGGTTGAACTCTGGATCGATCAGCAGGTTCATCTCTACAATGTCGCGGATGGTTAACCCGTACTCCTCTGCGATGCT
>JAADYZ010000050.1 GCA_010092775.1 Chloroflexota bacterium | reverse complement strand
GTGCCATTGTTGGCATGACGCGCTTCACCAACAAGAATCACCTGGTTCGTGCCGCTCTCGAAGCGACCGCCTACCAGACCCGCGAAGTTCTGGATGCCATGAACGCCGACTCGGGCGTTGACCTGACCACGCTGAAGGTCGACGGTGGTATGACCTTCAACAATATGCTGATGCAGTTCCAATCCGACATCCTGGGTGTGCCGGTTGTGCGCCCGGTTGTCGCTGAGACGACTGCCCTCGGTGCTGCTTACGCTGCCGGCTTCGCCGTTGGCTTCTGGAGCAACGAAGACGAACTACGTGAGAACTGGAACATCTCCCAGACTTGGGAACCAGCCATGGAAGAAAGCAAGCGCGAAGAATTGTTTGCTGGCTGGAAGAAGGCTGTTACCCGTACCTTCGACTGGGTCGAAGCGTAAATCGATTGCTGCGAATAGGCCACTCACTCTGTGGGTGGCCTATTAACGTACTCGAAAGAGTTGGATGGTTATGAACATGAGTGAACACTCGCAGAAGTACCATGTCGTGGTCATCGGTGCGGGGTCAACAGGGGCGGCAGTCGCCCACGACCTGGCACTACGCGGCTTCAAGGTCACTGTTTTAGAGCGCGGTGAGATTGCCTCTGGCACGACTGGGCGCAATCACTGTTTGCTGCACAGCGGGGGCCGCTACTGTGTGAAGGATCAAGAGTCGGCTGTTGAGTGCATCGAAGAGAATATGATCTTGCGCAAGATCATGCCTGAAGCCATGGAACTCAATGGGGGGCTTTTTGTCGCCGTCAATGATGAGGATATGGCTTACAAACAGAGCTTCATTGAGGGCTGCGAAGCAACCGGCATCCCTTATAAGGAACTCAATGCCAGTGAGGCCCGTCGCCGTGAACCCTATCTGAGTGAAAAGACCCTTGGGGCTGTTTGGGTCCCTGATGGGGTATTCGAGCCAATGCGGATGTGCATGTCCTTTCTGGCCAGCGCCAAGCAAAACGGTGCGATGGTACGTCCGTATGTCGAGGTGACTGGACTGCAAGTTGAAGACCAGCGGGTTGTTGCAGTCGAGGTTTGGGACCGGATCAGCGGGGAAGAGTCGGTCATCCATGCGGACTTGGTGGTGAATGCGGCTGGCCCCTGGGCTGGAATGATCACGGATATGGCGGGGGTTGACGTGCCCGTCGTGGCTACGCCGGGTGTCATGGTCTCTATGACAGGCCGCTATTGCCAGTTGGTTGTCAACCGATTGAACGTGTCCTCGGATGGCGATATTGTGGTTCCACAGCGCGAGACTTCCATCATCGGCACCTCATCCTGGACGGTTGAAGACGCCGATTACATCGAGATGCCGGAAGACCATATCCAGATGATGTATGATCGCGGCTCTGAGATGATGCCGATTTTGCGTGAGGTTGAGCCGCGTGGCATTTTTGCCGTGGCTCGCCCATTGATCGGACGCATTGGTGAGGATGAGCGTGAGATTGCCCGAACCTTCAAATGCTTCGATCATGCGGACCGCGACGGGGTTGAAGGATTCGTCACCATTGCTGGCGGAAAGACGACGACAGCCCGTGCGATGGCAGAAGGCACTGTCGATGTGGTGTGCGCCAAGCTCGACTTGGAAATCCCCTGCGCAACCAAAGAAACGCAACTGCTCTCGTATCGTGCGTATTACACGATCTAGAAGCGACTGAGTCAGTTAGGATAAAGAATGACCTGGCAATTAACGTTCAAGGTGGCCCGCTACAAGCCAGGCGAGCCACCCCGCACCGACACCTTCCAGATCGAATTGGACCCGGAGCGTACCATTTTGGATGGTGTGGAAAAAATCTGGGCTGAGCAAGATCGTACGCTGACCTTCCGCCATGCCTGTCATCATGCTTCTTGTGGGTCTTGCGCCATTATGGCCAACGACGTTGAGGTGCTGCCTTGTATCGTAGAAGTCAACCAGGTAACGCGGAACGGCGGCACCATTGAGGTAGGCCCCTTGCATAACTTCCCGGTGGTGAGTGATCTGGTGGTCGATATGGGTACCTTCTTTGAGCGGATGCAGCAGGTTGGTATGCCGATCATTGGACCTACCGACCCTCTGGACAATCAGCCGAAAGACGATTTCCATGCCTATGAGAACTGCATCGAATGTGGCATTTGTCTATCGGCGTGCCCAGTTGTCGCGACCGACCCCACCTATCTTGGGCCAGCAGCGCTCGCTGCCGCCTATCGCCAGTATCACAACAGCGATGACAGCGAAGAAAAGCAGCGCATCATGAATCTCGTCGATCGAGAAAATGGGATTTGGCGTTGCCATGTTGCCTATGAATGTACGGCAGCTTGCCCCTCTAATGTCGATCCAGCGGGTAAGATCATGGGACTGCGTCGTCAGGCGACGGTCAATCGTGTACGGAAATTGTTTGGCTTAAAGCCAGCATAGGAGAGCATCACATGGCAGTTTCAAATGCACCGGAAGGGAGCCGGGCGTATCCGGGCCAGCAGCCGCGTGAACCGCAGAAGCGTGTCCTGCGTTGGTTCCAACCGTTTAATCGCAGCCTGGGGACCTGGAGCTTCACCCTCAACCGGGTCACTGGAATCGGGCTGGTGGTCTACTTATATTTGCATCTAGGCGTGTTGAGCCTCCTGTTGGTTGGCGAAGAGAGCTGGGATACCTTCCTGGCGGTGGCAAAGAGCCCGCCCGTGCTCGTCATGGATGTGGTCTTGCTGGCTGGTTTGCTCATCCATGGGTTCAATGGGCTACGTGTCGCCTTGGTAGGCAGCGGCTTTATGGTCAAACAGCAGCGCCAGTTGTTCATTGGCATGATGGTGTTAGCGCTGATTTTGCTGGTTATCGGCGGTACAGCCGTCTTTTTGAAATAGGAGGCTGATATGGGTGCACAAGTTCAACCTCAGGGGCAGGTCAGCGCAGGACGTGAAGGAACGACCGGCTGGATCGGTCAAGCCGTTTCTGGTGTGCTTTTGCTGGGTCTGGCTGGGTTGCATATGGTCGGCCATCACTACATTGTTGATGGCGGCCTGCGTGACTACGGCGAAGTCCTCCAGTGGATTGGCCAACCTTTGATCCTGTTCGCTGAAGTTAGCTTCCTGGTCGTGGTAACCTATCATGCACTGGCGGGCGTCCGGTCAATCCTGTTTGATCTGGGCTTGAACGAAGGACAGAAGAAGACCGTATCTCGGGTGCTGGCCGTAGTTGGTATCCTAACGATTGTGTATGGCTTGTTTCTGGCCTTTACGCTGTTCAGCCGTGCGTAGTGAATAACGAAATTCAGTTACTGGGCCAGCCAATTGAGGCTGGCTCAGTTTAGCCAAGGAGACCCTATGATTGGCATTGTCATTGTCTCACACAGTCCGAAAGTCGCCGAGGGGGTACGCGAGCTGGCCTCGCAGATGGCCCAGGGACGTGTCAAGATTGTGGCGGCTGGCGGCGTCGATGACGACACCATTGGAACCAACGCCGAACGTATTCATGGTGCTTTGATTGAAGCAGATAGCGAAGATGGTGTGCTGGTCCTTTTGGACCTCGGAAGTGCTGTGATGAGCACACAGATGGCGATCGAACTGCTGCCAGAAGATCAGCAAAAGAAGATTGTCATTAGCGAAGCGCCGTTGGTCGAGGGAGCCGTCATCGCTGCCGTAGAGGCCTCGATTGGTCATGATATGGAAAAGGTGAACGCGGCGGCGGAAGCTGCCAGCACGATGCGCAAGCTGATGTAGGACCCACGTCAAAAAACGGAAACCGACCGAGAGGGAGATGCTCGAATGAAGGAACTAGAAATCGCCATCGAAAATGAAGCGGGTTTACACGCTCGCCCCGCCTCATTGTTTGTTCAAACTGCTTCCCAGTTCGACTCCGACATTCAGGTAAGCAATGTGACGCGTGAAACCGCTGCCCGCGATGCCAAGAGTGCCATCGGCGTGATGACACTCGGCGTGGCCCAAGGGCATGTCGTGCGCATCACGGCGGACGGCGAGGATGCTGAGCAAGCTATTGAGGCGCTGCGTGCTTTAATCGAAGGCCACTTTGCACAGGCCTACGAAGAGGACGAAGAGGGGTGATACCTTGCCGGGCGACGACCTGGTACCAGGTTTTGAGGGAGTGGACGCGGATCGCTTGCGGTTGTTAGCCGAGGTCGCGTCACTCTACTACGAGTCGAACTACACGCAATCCGACATTGCGGAGTTGCTTGGCATCTCGCGTACAAGCGTCTCGCGCCTACTCAGTGAGGCGCGGGACGTGGGTATCGTCCACATCACGGTGCGGCGACCCAATCCCCATAACATCAACTTGAGCGCCCAGATTAAGCGCTACTTTCCCTCGATCGAAGAAGTGCTCGTCGTTCCAGCAGGCTCACGGGGCTATCCACAGGTTGTCGAGGCTCTGGGCAGCGCAGCGGCGCGGCTGCTAGAACGCAAACTGTATGAGAACATCATCCTGGGGATCTCCTGGAATACGGGAGTCTATCAAGTGGTGCGAGCGATCCGAGCGGCTCAGCAGGTCAAGGCGACTGTGGTGCAGCTAACCGGAAGTGCTGGCCATGCTAACCCCATTATGGATGGACCCGACTTGACCCGCTGGCTGGCTCAGTTACTTGGTGGGCGCTATATCTACCTGGCTGCCCCCCTGGTTGTAGAGAGTCAAGCGGTGCGAGATGCTCTGCTAACAGAGCGCAGTATTGCCGATGCCCTGGCCTTAGCCCGCCAAATCAACATTGCTCTTGTTGGGATTGGGACTGTCTTCCCCCCACTCTCCAGCCTCCTCCAGACCGGCCACATCTCTGAGGGCGAGCTTCGAGAAATCATCCAGCGAGGTGGTGTGGGGGATATCTTGACGACATTCTACGACATTAACGGCGATGTCCTTCCCATCGATTTGCATCATCGCACAATTGGACTATCTTTGGACACGCTGAAAGATATTGACTGTGTCATTGGGGTTGGGGCTAGCAAGGAGAAAGCCCCTGCGATTCTAGGCGCCTTGAGCGGAGGGTACTTGAATTACCTGGTCACAGACGATCAGGCGGCATCCGCAGTTATCGACATCCTATTAAACGAAGGAGATGAGCTAGCCGATGAGTGAAAAAACCTTGAAAGGCATTGCAGTCGGTGGCGGGATCGCTGTGGGCCCAGCCTATGTCTACCGGCCCGCCCATTTCGACATCCCGGAGCGCGCTGTGGGAGCGACGGATGTTGAGATGGGCCAATTCAAAGCGGCGATAGAGCAGGCTAAACTGGAACTGAGTGCGTTGAAAGAGAAGCTCGAACGCAGTGGGGCGAGTGAAGATGCCGCTATCTTTGATGCCCACAAAATGATTCTCGATGACCCAACCTTGGCAAGTGGTGTCAAGCAGCGCGTCGAAGCAGGATCGACCGTCGAACAAGCGGTACAAGATGCTACCGACGAAATCGCCGATCAATTCCGCGCGATGGAAGACGAGCTTTTTGCGGCGCGGGCGGCAGACATGCTTGACTTGGGGCGGCGTGTCGTCCGGATTTTGCTTGGGCTGCCGGATGAGTCACTTTCAGCGATCAGCGAACCCTGTATCGTGGTCACCTCCGATCTCAGCCCGTCGGATACGGCCAGCCTGGACGAGAATCTCGTCTTGGGTTTTTGCACATCGCAGGGTGGTTTGACCTCACATTCAGCGATCTTGGCCCGTACGCTGGGCATTCCAGCGGTGGTGGGCTTAGGGGAAGACCAGACCGCTCTAATCAGTAATGGGACCCGGCTAGCATTAGATGGTGTTAAAGGCATGGTGGTCGTCGACGCATCCGACCAGACCATCAGCATGTACAAGTCGGCCCAAGAGAGTTTGACCACGCGTCAGGCTGCCATCGACGCTGAAGCGAACGAACCCGCCATCACACGTGATGGCCATCGCGTCGAAGTTGCTGCCAATGTCGGTGAAATTGAGTCTGCTCAACAAGCGGTGGAACTAGGGGCAGAAGGTGTCGGATTGCTGCGAACAGAGTTCCTC
>JAADYZ010000049.1 GCA_010092775.1 Chloroflexota bacterium | reverse complement strand
AGATGTGTATAAGAGACAGTTTGATAGGTGCCCAATTGGAGCTGGCTCTTGATGCGCTTAATCAGAGCTTCCCGGTGCTCGGTGTTCTCAACGATGTTCAGCTCATTGGTGTCGATCACCAAAAGCGGCGACTGGTCATAATGCTTGATGAAGTCTTCATAAGCCTGACGCAGTTGCTCGATATATTCCGGGTCCATGTTACGCTCAAAGACACGGTCACGGGCGGCGATGCGCGCCATTAAGACCGAGTGATCGGCTCGCAGGTAAACCAGCAGGTCAGGGCGGCGCACCCGCTCATTGAGTGCATTGTAAACCTGCTCGTACACGCTCAACTCGTCACCACTCAGGTTGAGCCAGGCAAAGAGTTGGTCTTTTGCGAAGGTGTAATCGGCCACAATCGGGCCGCGCCGGATGGCCTCCGGCACTGCTGATGTCTGCTGACGGTAGCGACTGAGCAGAAAGAAGATTTGCGTTTGGAAGGCGTAGCGCGAGCGATCTCCGTAGAAGTCGCTGAGGAAAGGATTTTCCTCGAACACCTCTAGAAGGAGGGTGCCGTCGATAGAGGGTTGGAGCAAGCGAGCAAGCGTCGTCTTACCAACCCCAATGACGCCTTCGATGGCGATGAAGGGATGACGCGACATAGTCCATATGCCATTGACTGATGAGACGTTGACTGATCAGAGGTGTGCCTGTTCCTATGGGGTCAAGCGCTTCTGCGTGCACACCCCAGACTTCTCTTGAGACGATTTCGGGCCGTCCTCAGGCCCGTTCTGCCTCACATAACCATGCTAGCAGCATACAACTAATCGGAAACACACGCAATGCATACACGGTTAGAACCCGGTACGATTTTCAACTCATAATGACAGCTCTGGTCACAGCGCTCTTTGACGCGCAGGACTTGCGGCAAGGCTTTCACGCACTGGGTCAGGGTGGTGAGGCGCTGGAGACCTGGAAGACTAAGAGATCTTCGGTGATGGCGTCGGCTTGGCTTACACGTGGTACAATGTGGCCGATTTACAGTGGCGTCGTGAGGCTGACCATCATGATGAGCTTGAGGGGCCAGCCTGGCCCTAGCACAAGCCGAAAGTCTGGCATCCTTGTGGCACATTCAGCCGCTTCTCGAACGCATCAAGCAGCATCCGTTGTCTAAACGTTCACCTTGAGCTACCTAATCAGCGAGCCATGCGCTTCAATCATCTTGTGTTTGCCCTCTTGAGCGTCTTCACCCTAGCGGCCTGCCTGCCGCAGGTTCAGGCTGGCCTGCCTTTGGATGAGGCTGCACCCACCCCGACCGCTGGCATCGTGATCGTGACCACCACGCCGCAGGTCGAGCCGACCGCCGTAATCGCTGAGCCTGAAGCCAGCCAGCCTCCCACCCAAGAACCGGCAGCAGTCACAGCGCCCTCGCGCTTTGTGGATTTGCCGACCCAAGTGACACTCAACGTCAATTTGGTTTACTATGAGCGCTGGATGGAAGTCCAGCAAACCGTTGTCGTTGATAATCTGAGCGAAGATAGCTGGACCGAAGTAGTCTTCAACGTGCCAGGTAATTTCATCGAGGGTGCCTTCTTCCTTGAGTCGGCCAGTGTGAGCAGTGGGGCGGAAGCGACCGCTATCACCCCGAGTTTTGCTTGGCCGCAAACGATGCTAAAGATCGAGCTACCGCAGCCCCTCGAACCCGGCCAGACTCTGCAAATCGATTTGGGCTATGTGGTGCTGGTTCCGCCGGTTGCGGCAGGAGATTGGCCTCCCAACGGCCTGACAGGTTGGCGCTGGGACGCCGCCTACGATCTGATCCAGGCGGGTGAGTGGTATCCGGCTATTGTGCCTTATGAACGAGGCAGCGGCTGGCGGGAGTGGGACTATCGCCTGGTGGGTGATCCCACCTTTTATCCACTGGTTGATTACCAACTCAATGTGAGCAGCGATGCAGCCGTAACGGTTGCCAGCGGTGGGCTGGTCGAGCGGACGGTGGATGAGGCCAGCGGCCAGGCCACCACCCGGTTTGCCATTGAAGATGGTCGGGGGATTGCCTTCGTGGCCAGCGATGATTATCAAATGGTCGAGACGGTCTATGAGGGCATCCCTGTGCGCAGCTACTATCTGGCTCCTTATGCCGAGGGTGGCAAGGCCGCCCTCGATGTGGCGCGGGACTCCTTGGCACTCTTCACAGAGCTTTTCGGCCCCTATCCTTTCGATGACCTAACCATCGCGGTCAACGGCTTCCTGGGCGGCATGGAGTATTCGGCCTTTGCCAGTATCTCCGACTTCGTCTACTTCACCTACGGCGGTCGGATCAATTCGGTCTTTCACGCCCTGATCGCCCATGAGATCGCCCACATGTGGTTCTATGGCGCGGTCGGCAACGATCAGGCCAACGAACCCTGGCTGGACGAATCGATTGCCTTCTATAGTGAACTGCTCTACTACGAGCGCTACTATCCCGGCTTTATCGACTGGTGGTGGTTTACCCGCGTCGATTTCTATGAGCCGACCGGACCCGTCGATGCCAACATCTACGATTACGAAGAGGCACAAACCTTTATCGTGAACATGTACGGGCAAGCGGCCTACTTCATGCGCGATCTGCGTGCGGTGATGGGTGATGACGCCTTCTTCGCCTTTTTGCGTGACTACTACGAAACGCATCAGGGTGGGATCGTAACCAGCGAAGACTTCTTCCGACTGGCTCAAGCCCACGCTCAGATAGACCTCGGACCCTTAATCGACCAGTATTTTGAAGAGCCACCCCTCTTGGACTAGGAGAGCGTGTGATGCCCCATGATCGCAATGCTGGAACACCTCTAAACTTGGATGCCGCGCTGAGCAAGCGCGTCAATGAGTCAGCTACCCGCGAGCGGGCCGCTCAACTGCCGAGCCGCCGCACCGTGAGCAAACAAGTTCAAACAGCCTGGCTACTCAAGGCGGTCACTCTGATCGACCTCACCACCCTCTCTGGCGATGATACGCCAGCCAAAGTCAACCGTCTATGCGCGAAGGCCCTTAATCCCATCCGGCGCGACATTTTGCAGGCGCTGGAGTTTGATCGACCCCTGACCACTGGGGCCGTCTGCGTGTATCCCAGCCGGGTACCAGATGCCGCCGCCGCGCTGGCCGGGACTGATCTGCCGATTGCTACCGTGTCAAGTGGCTTTCCGGCTGCACAAGGCCCCCTACAGCCACAATTGGATGTGGTCGTGCAGAACGTTGCTGAGGGTGCCACTGAGATCGATATGGTGATTTCTCGCGAGTTTGTATTCACCGGCAATTGGCAGGCCCTCTACGATGAGGTCAAAGCCTTTCGATCTGCTTGCGGCGAGGCCCACCTGAAGGTCATTCTAGAGACGGGTGAGTTGGCCACCATGCAGAACATCTACCGGGCCAGTATGATCAGCATGATGGCTGGTGGCGATTTCATCAAGACCTCGACCGGGAAAGCCAGCGTCAACGCCACGCTTGAAGCCGGGCTGATCATGTGCCGGGCCATCCGCGACTACTGCCAGATGACCGGTTACAAAGTCGGCCTGAAGCCTGCTGGAGGAATCCGAAGTGGGAAAGACGCCATCGCCTGGTTAGTCTTGGTCAAGGAAGAGTTGGGCAACGATTGGCTCAACCCGGATCTGTACCGGATTGGGGCCAGCTCGCTGCTTGGCGCGATCGAGCGTGATCTGTATCAGACGGTCAGCGGGCGTGCAGCAGCGCCCCATCACTTTGCAATGAGTTAGCTCGCGGCATATTACTGCGCAAATGACACAATTGGCAAGCGCGATCACACATGGCACAATCAGGCTATGAGCGATAACACAGCCGTCATGATGGGGTCCTACATCCTGGAGGCGATGATCGGGCGCGGTCATCGCTCCGCAGTCTATCGGGCCCGCCACGCCGATGAAGGGCATGTGGTGGCGCTGCGAGCGATGGGCCTCAACCTGAGCGAGAACCCACGTCTGCAAGCCCGCTTCCATCAATCCATGCAGATCGCCACTCGCCTCGATCATCCTTGCATTGTCCCCACGTTTGATTTTGGCATTGATAAAGGCGTGCCTTACGCCGTCACGCCTTATATGCCAGGTGGATCGCTGGCCGATTGGATGCGCCAGAACGGTCTGTTGGATGTCGAGACGGCTGTTGAGCTGATCTACCAGGCGGCTAGCGCCCTTGACCTCGTCCATAGCAGTGGCATTGTGCATGGTGACATCAAGCCGAGCAACCTGCTGCTGAAAGACGAAGAGCGTATCGGCGTAGTCGATTGGGGCTGGATCAGCTTGAACGTGGAGCGCTTCAACGTTGGCCAGCAGAATCTGACCATCGTTGGCGATCCGGCCTACTGCGCCCCTGAAGTCGCCATTTCTCATCGCCCCACTCGCCAGAGCGATGTCTACAGTCTGGCCGCTACCGCCTTTGAACTCCTGACCGGTGCGCCGCCCTTTGTGGCAGATCAACCGATGAAGTTGATCTGGCTGCATAGTCAGCGGGCAGTGCCCTCGGTACACAAGCTGCGGCCTGAGCTTCCCGCTGCGATCGATGAGGTGCTGGCGACAGGGCTTTCCAAGACACCCGATACGCGCATCCAGAGTGCGGGCGAGTTCGCCTATTTTCTGCGCGAAGCCATCGATACGACGGAAACTTTCAGCTTGCCCGAAGACTTGGTGACGCCGGAGGTGCCTCCACCCCCGCCGCTCATGATGCCGCCCGACGAGCCGGAACGCGGCAGTTTTTGGGACATCGCCTTCCGTATTCCGCGCTGGGCGTATGCCTCCGCCGCTGGAATTGTGATCGTCACCTGTCTGCTGTCGCTGGTGCTGCTGACCAGCCCCCTTAACAATGTGCTCACCTTGGGTGGCAACCTGACACCTTTCCCGACTGAGGCCCGCATTCTGTTTGGCTCGGCGACGGCGACACTTCTTCCGCCAACTCAGCGTGATCCGACCGCGACGGCCACCGCCCCGACCGAGACACCCACAGTCACCATTACACCCTTCGCGACCTCCACCGAGACGCCCAATCCCTTTGAGCCGACGGCGACCACCTTTGAAGGCGGTGAAGCCACAGCCAATCCAGTAGAGCCGGGCGGCGAGGCTGAGAGTGGCCCGACCTCAACCCCTTCGGTAACGCCTGGCGCTGAACCGACTGCCAGCCCCAGCCCAACCTCTGCGGTCACACCGACGATTACCGAGACACCCAACGAGGCCTTCACGCTCGAAGCTATTGATGCGGAGACCGTTGAGCCAACGCAAGCCCCGCTCAACAATGATGCGATCATCTTTGTGCGCAATGCGCAGATTTGGGCCATCAACCCGAATGGCAGCGGCCTGACCCAGCTAACCGACGATGGTCTGAACTTCAGCCCGGCCTGGTCGCCTAACCGGCAGGATATTGCCTTCTATTCGAACCGCGATGGCAACAACGAAATCTACACGATGGCGCGTGATGGCAGCGATCAAACCCGCCTGACCGACGATGACGCTTCCGACACGCTGCCCGCCTGGGGCCCCGGCCAGATCGCTTTTACCTCAGCCCGCACCGGCACCACCGACATCTAACAGATCACGCCGGGGGGCAGCAGTTTGCAGCGCATCACCACCAGCAACGCCGCTGATCGCTCGCCTACCTGGTCGCCTAATGGCAATCAGCTTGCTTTCGTCTCCAATCGTGGGGGCAGTTTCTCGCTATACATTTATGATTTTGCGGACAATGAGGTCACTTTGCTGGCCCAAAATGCCAGCGATCCGTCCTGGTCACCAACCGGTACGCAGATCGCCTACGTCTCAGGCGGTGATCTCTTTGTGGTCAGTGTCGCGAGTGGCACCATCAATCAGGTGACGACGTTTGGCACCGTCCAGAGTGGGGCCTGGTCACCGAATGGGACCCAACTGGTCTTCTCTGCTGGTGGCGATTTGTGGATTACCGCCGTATTTGAGGGCACCCCCAACCAGATCACCAGCGGCACTGAGGTGGACATCGACCCGGCTTGGTGGCGCTAGGCTGCGTTCACTCTCGATGTGCTGCTTGATCGTCGCCTAGTGCTTCGAAATAGGCTTCATTGTAGGCCGTTTGAAGATCCGCACCATCTGGCGAACCGGTTCGTCATGAAACGTGCTCCAGCGCAGGCGGCCAGGTTCAGATGCACATTGACGCCAGGATAGAGGTTTGTACGTGCCACGATCATCTAGTCTAGCGGGTGAAAACCAGCGTGCCATCGGTGAGGAGCAGCGTCAGGGTATCGCCATCCAGGCTGAGTTCCTCGACTCGGTTCAGCGCATCCAATATCTGCTGGTCGATCGAGTCGGCCCCACAGAAGGCGCGACTGCACACGATCTCACTGAAGCTGATCTGAGTACCCTCCCGTTCAAAAGCGCCCGCACAGGTGTTGCAGTCGATCTGGCCTTCGAAGCGGCCTGTCTCCTCATCAAAGCGCAGCGAGTAACCCGTAGGCGTGTCGAGTGGCTCATCCAGTCCGGCTGCCGTCAGGGCGGTTAAGGACCATGTGCCGTCAGCTAAGGATGCGTCTGTCGATTCTGGTGTGAGCGGTATCTCAGCCGGCTGGGCGGCGGGGCTGGCACAAGCGGTAAGGAGCAGCGTTCCAAGTATCCCAATCAGCACGTTCTTCATCAAAAGTCAGTCCTTTTTGCTATAAGACGCAAGAGGACCACTGGATTGTTCCATTCGATTCGGTTCAACGTTCTGCCGCTGCGGCGGCAATCAGGGCGGCGATCGCCGCTTCGCCGTTATCCTGTTTAATATCGAGCGGCGTTTCATCCCAGAGATTGGGAAGGCCGGGGTCGGCACCAGCCTCTAGCAAGGCCCGCCCCCTCTCAAGGTAATCATGCTGATGATTGCCGTCTTGCAGGCCTGCCCCGTGGGCGGCGTGCAGCAGTGGCGAACCGCCGAACTGCTGCTCTATCGCGTTGACTGCCGCACCGACGTCGATCAAAGCCTGCACGGCTGGCGCTTGCCCATGCCAGGCAGCATTG
>JAADYZ010000380.1 GCA_010092775.1 Chloroflexota bacterium | reverse complement strand
TCGTCGGCAGCGTCAGATGTGTATAAGAGACAGAGGCTATCCCATTCGGATCGATTTTCCCGCACAGGAGAATGCGGGCAGCAACTGGCTGATCGTTGGTGAGGCAGCCGGTTTGGTCAACCCAACGACTGGGGAGGGGATCGATCTGGCCATTGAAAGCGGCTTGATGGCGGCTGAGGTGCTGCACGACGACATCGAAAAAGGAAGACCCCATCATCGGCGCTATGCTCAACGCTTGGCCTGGCGTTACGCGCCGCTTTTTACCGCATTGCGGCTCTCTCGACTCATCTTCATGAACCCGCTGATGCTGGACTATCTCATCTGGCTGATGACCCAACACAAGCTCGTTAATCGTACAGTGGCCCGCTTGGCCCAAGGAACGGGGTCGCCCTTGATGCTGTTCAATCCGCTGTTTCTGGCCGAGCTGTTGATCCCAGTGGCACCGAAAACGGCACTGAAGGTGCTCTCACCGCGATGATGGCTGGCGGTGGTCTGCAAGGATTGCCCCGCACGGCCTTGATCACGCTGCGTGCGCGCGCCGATGAGGGGCAGCATCCGCGTGCGCTCTTTGCCGATGCACAAGCCGTCGATTGGCTGAAGCAGTTGGGCTGGCCGACCGACTATGATGCCATCTATACGGCTGCTCTTCAGACCAGTTTCGCCGTCCGAACTCGTTTGATCGACGATGCGGTACAGGCCCAGCTAAAAGCCGGACAAGTTGCGCAGGTGCTTGATCTGGGGGCGGGCCTCTCAACTCGTTACAGTCGGCTGGGGCAGCCTCCCCTACCCTGGATTGAACTCGACCTACCCGATGTGATCACTTTGCGTCGCCGTCTGGAGGAAGAGTCAGATAGGCACCGCTTTGTCGGTCAATCGCTGCTCGACCCAAATTGGCTGGCCGCACTCGGCAGCTTCTCCAACAAGCGCACCCTGATCATCGCTGAGGGCGTGCTGCTTTTCCTGCCACCGCAAGGTGTCCAACAGCTCTTCAAATCGCTTCGAGCGGCTTTCAGTGGCGCGCCAATCGTCGTTGATATTGCGGGAGGGCTGACCGAGAAACGCACCGCGCCGCGCTTTGCTCAGGTCGATGCGCCGATGCGGTGGTTTGCTGAAGACGAAACAGACCTGGCCCGTCTGGGTGTCTCGATTGAGCAGGTCTGGCCGACCTTAGAGAGCTTTCCAGCGCGTTGGGGCGATTTGTTCAGAGCGCCTTCAGCAGCGCTGCGCAACACAGCCCTTGTGACCATCGGTCACTTACAATCGCTATCTCAGCTAAAGTGACGTTTATCACAAGATGATGTGATGGATGTCACTGCTAAGCGGGATTGAAGCAGGTTATGATTTTCTCAACTTAATGGAGTGTCTTCACCCACCTACAGAACAAAGCCTCTTTCCACCTTGCGCTACTTCGAGGACACTTCATTCTCTGGGATAACCGTCCGCGACGGACGTAAACCTCGGTTCCCCACCGAGGTTTTGTTTTCTTGACTGGGCCAAATGTCACGATTTAGTTGTGAGCTTTGGCACTACTTCTAGATTTAAAACTCGCTTAACATGTATTTAATATTAGATACGTCCATTGTTTTTGTGCCATTGCTTCCACATGAAAGGATCGCAGAGCCACTCAGAATCGTATCTATAGACTAGGCGCAAGCAGCGCCACGGCTTGAATCCCCGCCAGTTCGTCATAGGAGTGTCTATGACTGTCGAAGAGGAGTGAAGGCCCCTACCTGACCACGGAGTCGGTAGGGGCCTTCGATTGAAGCGACTCATTTGCGTTCGTTAGTAGGAGGGAGCAGCGTGATACTCTCACCGGAGGTTGAATCGGAGTTGGCGCGTTTAGGCGCCAGGGTAGAACGCCTGGGTACATCGGTGCAGGGTGCTGAACGGCTTCCACCTGAGATCGAGGCCTTGCTGTTTGGCATTCGCTGGCCCAATGGGGCTGAATATACAACCCACTCCAATGCCCCTCGGACGCTCAGGTTGATCCGCTTCAACATTGTGCATTGGCTGACCCCGGACGACGTGTCGATTGCCGACCAATACGAACGGCGCATTGTGGGCTTTGCACATGCCGACGGGGGCAATATGATTGTGGCGGTTGATGTCGATGACTCCGAAGCAAGCAACCCCGTTGTTTACATTCTCGATCATGATGACCCAGAGCAGCAGCTCAGCAGCCTCTACCACCTCTCTGATTTTTTGAGCTGGCTGGAACGCAGCTAATCCACCGCAAGACCTTCAATCAGCACGTCAATGACCGTCTCATCGCTGGGGGCTGCCTGCCCCAGTAGGCCTGATGCAACAGCGTTTGCCACCATACTGCTGATCAGCAGGCCGCCGAAGGCTTGCAGCATCAGAGGCAGAGCGACATCCTGGCGGATGCCCCCTGCCTGCCTGACGCGCTGAGCGAAGCGCAATACCTCTGGCATCACCTCGCCCCAAATGGCCCGCACAAAGCGCCCCTCGAATTCATTCAAATCGATCAAGAGCAGCTTCAAGAAAGTCTGATAATCCACAAAGACCGCTTGCAGCGCGGCAAACGCATTGCGCAGCAGGTCGGGGCCGTCTTGTCCCTCGACCTCAGCCAGGACGGCCAGCACATCTTGATAGGGGTTGCGATCCTGGATGAGCGCTTCGAATAGGGCTTCTTTGTTGCCAAAGTGATTGTAGAGGCCGCTCACGGCGCTGTAGCCCGCCTGTTTGGCGATCTGGCGCATGCTGCTGCCGTGATAGCCGTGGCTGAGGAACAACGCCTCAGCCGCGGCCAATATGTTCTGTCGTGTGTCATCGGTCATAGGCTAAGCTCGGTAGACCGTGGTATGAGGATAGAACTCGCTCCAGCCCAACCACCAATGCCGTTCCCAGCGCAGCGGCTGGCCGGTCTTGCGATCAACCACGTGTATTGCTTGGCTGTCCGGATCATAGGTCAAGTGGACCAGCGTCGTGCCAACACTATCCTCGATGTCTCGGTGTTCTTCTAGCAGGCGCAGCGGATAAGCCCTTGCTGCGCCTTGAGTCGCCAGGCCAATCACCGATTCATGTAGCGGGAGTTTTTCGGGACCGCGATACGTGCCCGGTGTGGCGAAGTGCTGGGTGCCGGAGAACATCTTCACCATGAGGTCGTTACTTACCAGGCTTCGCCGCGCATCTGCCGCTTCGAGCGCCAACAAGGTATCCGGGTGACGCTGCTGCCAGGCTGCCCAGGGCAAGCGCTCACCGCCAACAGGCTCAAGCTGTCGCCCGATATAGTGGCCCATCAGGCATTCGCCGGTTGCTTGCTGCCAGATGCTGCCCGTCTCTCGATCGCGGATGATCATGTTGCGTCGATACATACCCATCACCTCAAAGCTGAGCGTCTGACCATCTATCTCACGCTGATAGACCAGCCCGGCATCGCAGGCTGCACACCAGATTGCCAAGAGTGGAAGCGAGTCGCCACCGGATAGGACGAGCGTATCGTTGATGATATGGCGGGCGATCACCAACCGGACTGGCCAGGCGATCGCCTGATCATTGATGGACGCCGCCAGGACTTCGGAGTTGGCAGGTAGATCGGCCGCTTGATGATGCTCTGTTTTGTCTAGAGCGCGGATCACGTTCCAGGGCCGCAGCGCCACAGGGAGCAGCGCGCCAAAAGCGATAAGAATCAGAGTGACCAGGCCGAGCATGTTTGGCCAGAGGATGAACATCAACAAGCCAGCGGGTAGGCTGAGGACAGTCGCGATTTGGCGAAGGGGGCGCATATAGTAGCTGGGCCAGACGCCCAGGGCCGGCAGCCAAACGACCAGAGCCGGTACGAGCGCAGCGAAGAACATCACGCTGATGAACAGAAGGGATAGGGTGAGTTGAACCATCGTTTCCTCCGATATGAACCGACGTGAAGACTATTCAAGAACGATCGTTCGTTCGTAGTATACAGAGAACGATCGTTCGTTGTCAAGCGATCATGACGAACCAAGGAGGTTTCACCCCACTTGCACCTTGAACGCGATCGATTGGGCTAAGGTTCGGGTGTGGTCTCTTCCGGCAGCGGCGCATTGGAGCGTTCGAACTTGACCTCAGGGCAGCGGACCAGATTGCCATCAACCTCGGCGACCTGAGTTGTGGTATAGCCATCCTGAACGAAGCGCACCGAGATCAGATAGGCACCACGAATCTCACCATCCGGGAAGACCAGCGGGAAACGCGTGTCCCATTGATTGACACCGAGGCGGGTCATCTCCCATTGATTGCTGAAACCGTCGCCCCGAAAGGCATAGCGCACCGTGTCGGCATCCAGGAATTCAAATGAGGATTGTTGGATCACGGGTTGCTCGCAAGCACAACCGCTGGGCAGCTCTTCATCTTCGTTGAAGAGCAGCGCACACAGATAGCCTGTGTAAATGGTTGGGCCTTCAGTCGCGGCGAGCCGCTCCAGGCCGGTGATACCGCCTACCCCATAGGGGTCAACCGTTGGGCGCAAGGTGGCTGTTGCGCCTGGCGTTGGGCTGGGCAGATCGACGTTGGTGGGCAAGCCCTCCGGGTCGATTGTCGGTGGGGCGGGTGATGGAGTAATCTGCGGCGCAGCCGCACCGGGATCAGCGGATGGCCCGCTGCCCGTACATCCGACTAGAATCAAGATGAGCAGCGTTGTGGCCAGCGCAGGCCAATGGCGAAGAAAACGCATCAAGAATCGTCTCCAGCAAGGTTGGCAGTTCAACATCAGGCGGCCATTATACCGTCAGGTGAAGCCTTTGGGCGACCGCTACAAGGCCGTGTTGATCACCAGAGGAACCGGCGTGAAAATCAACACAAAGATCACGATCATCGCGATGCCCAGGGCACGGCGGTTTGGGTCCAGTTCGGTGATTTCGTCCAAGACGGGCGCATGCTGACGAACCAAAAATAGCAGCAAGAAGCCCCACAACCACCAACCCGACCAGCCCGGCAGCGGCGAGTTGGCAATCACTTGCAGAATCTGGAAGAGCGGATTCGTGAAGGCCTCCGCAGGCAGCGCAGTGACCGTATCACGGATCGAGCCGATAATCGCCATGCTAAACAGTGCGGCGATGACTGGCACACGAAGGCGGTTCATCTGTTTGCCAACCAAGCCATACATCACATGGCCGCCATCCAACTGCCCAATCGGGATCAGGTTGAGAGCGGTTACCAGCAGGCCGGCCCAACCCGCAAAGGCAATCGGGTGAATCCATACATCACGCTCGCCGTTGGGCAGGATTTCGCCGAAGATCAGCAGTTTGGCACCCAAGTAAACTAAGGACTGCCCTTCACTGATCGTGACCAGTTGGTCTTGCAGACTGGGTGGCAGAGTTTGACGGACTTCTTCAATCGTGCTGACTTCAGACAAACTCAACCCAACCAGCACAATCGGGATCGCAAGGACAAGCCCGGCCAGCGGACCAGCCACGCCAATATCAAACTGGATTTTGCGGTTGGGGGCAGGCTCACGCATGGCGATCACTGCGCCCATTGTGCCAAGAATGCCAATTGGGAGGGGGATGAAGAAGGGCGGGCTAACGTCGACTTTGTAGCGGCGTGCTACTAGATAGTGCCCCATCTCGTGTGCCCCTAAGATACCCAATAGAGAGAGTGTGTAGAGGCCACCAATCCCCATTGCCCGCCAGAAGTCCGCATCGCTAGGCCAGCGGTCAGGTGGGATGATCTCTGGATTGGGCTCGATATCGTTGATCACATATTGAACGGCGGTTGGAAAAGGCACATAGAGTTCCCCGCCGACGCCGACCAAAAATACACTGATCAGGGTGATAATCAGCAAAATCAGTGGACCCCAGGCGATGCCGCGCTTCTGATTGAAGACCATCGGCAGCGCACGCAGGGCCACCAGCCCATCGTCTTCTTGGCGCAGCATAGGAGTATGGCCGACTTGCTCAAACTTAGGGCGCAGTTCGCTGAAGGCCGCTTCAGCAGAGACGCGCAATTTGCCGCGAATGATCATCGGCGATTGGGGTAGGCGTTCCTGGGCACTACTGCTATCGACCAGCGTCACACTGTCGATTTCCATCACGTTCAAAGCGGCTTTACGCATTGCCTCGACGGCTGAATCCGGAAAGGCGGTGGTGCGGAAGCTGCCGTCTTCTAATCGACTGGGGTTGGGTAACTGGCCAGGGGCCAGGGTGGCATCTTCTGGGAAGTCCGTTGATGGGTTTGGGTTGTCCATTGGGTCATCTTTCTAGGTTCCATCACATCTCCGACAGACTATAGCGCAAGGCCCTGCTGAACGATGGACC
>JAADYZ010000379.1 GCA_010092775.1 Chloroflexota bacterium | reverse complement strand
CGTCTGCCTCCTGTTGTCTGTGTTGTTCAATCTCTCATATACACTCTGTATTTGAGAGGTGACAGAAGTATAGCACCCTCTCCTAGCCTTGACAAGCCAATTTAACCCAAAACAACGTGAAAAAGTCGGGAATACAACAAACTGTAATTAAACATATTTGAAACCATACTCGAACATGTCTGTGGAAAATGCGATAGAATCACCAAAGCGTTTCGATAATCACAACAAATGGTGACTCATGCATCCCAACAATGAGGAATATCGTTCACGTACAGGACGCCGGGCATTCTTGATCAGCCTCGCCAGCGCTTTTTTCGCCGCCTGTCGGGCCATCATCACGCCAACATCATCAAATCCCCCAGATGCCTTGCCAAGCCCAAGGCCAACAAACCAGCCTACGGCAACTATCACTGCATCGGTCACGCCAATGCCAAGCCAGACGCCATCTCCAACGCACACGGCAACGCCTGTGCCATTCGATACAGAAGCATCGTCTATCCAGTTCATCTTGCCGATGACGATCCAACATCTTGGGTCCGATTATGCGATCATCCTCTTTGAACTCTCCCAAACTACAACAGGAGCATTGATCGTCACAAATCAGGTATCGGGTGTTAGCCAGATTATTGACATCGATCCAAGTCATATGCGCCAGCAAATCGTTATAGACGGGTTGAAACCCAATCACACTTATCAAGTGAAACTGGGGTTGCGCGAAGATGGTGAGCTCTATCGCGTTCCGGCCTGGCCATATAGCCCGGCTAATCAGTGGATCGATCTGGAGATCAGGGCCAAAGTAACTGATCGCCCTTTACGCGTCGGTGTGATTGGAGACTCTGGATTTGGGCATCAAGCCACGTTTGATCTATCCCAACAAATGGCGCAGGCCGGGCTGCACTTCATTCTGCATGTAGGCGATGTCGTCTATCACGTGGGAGATAACGCTAGTCCCGTAGAAGCATTTGCCTTGAAGTACTACGAAGCATTTAAGCCCTTACTGCGGACCATGCCCATCTACCCGGTAGTCGGCAATCACGACCTGGACACGGCAACAGAGTGGAATGGAGTTCCTTTCTACTACTACGCCTTTCCACCCTTTGCTACCCCAGACTTTGACGACTCAGCATTCAATGGCCGCAACTTGTGGTATGCATTCCAAAAGATGAGCGTACAGTTCATCCTGCTCAATACGCAGACCTTCTTCGGCGAGGTTGGGAGAACCGAACAAGAAGATTGGCTAGCAGAGCGCCTGGCTGATACACGTTATGCTTGGACCATCCCGGTCTGCCATGTCGCACCCTATTGCAGCGGGCTGCACGCAGCGACCGGTAGCCTGGTAGTCCGATCAAATTGGGCCCCCCTGTTTGAGTCAAATCCGCGCATCCCAATCGTCCTGAGCGGACATGATCATAACTATGAGCGCCTTCAAGCGGGCAACACAACCTATATCGTATCCGGTGGCGGCTCACTGACTTTGTATGAAGCGACGGAGATTCAGCCCGAAAGCCAGTTCTTCGCGCGCGAAACGCACTTTGTCCAACTGGACATTCACGCCGATCGCATAGAACTTCAAGCTATCAACGTAAACGGCGAAGTGATCGATGGCAGTGTAATCGCGCTTAGCTAGACTATCTATGTCAACCGCCGACCTGCACAAGCACTTGCTAACCTGGTTTAGCATCCACCGCGAAGATCTCCCCTGGCGTCAGGATAGGGACCCCTATCGGGTATGGCTATCTGAGATCATGCTCCAGCAAACTCAGGTGGTGACAGTAATCCCCTATTATCAACGCTTCCTGGCTGCCTACCCGACTGTACACGATCTCGCAGGCGCATCGCTCGACGACATACTCAAGCTGTGGGAGGGGCTGGGTTACTACAGCCGCGCCCGCAACCTCCATCGGGCAGCGCAAGTGGTGGTCCAAGAGCATCATGGGAAATTCCCAAGCACCGTCGCCGGTCTGCAATCCTTACCAGGGATTGGTCCGTATACGGCAGGTGCCATCGCTAGCATTGCCTTTGGGTTGGATGCACCAGTTGTCGATGGCAATGTGATCCGGGTGCTGGCTCGCTGGTTTGATCTCGCCGATGATGTGACCCAAACCAAAACCAAGAAAGACCTGTGGCAGCGAGCCGAGTCCCTATTGCCCTCAGGGAAAGCAGGCGATTGGAATGAAGCCTTGATGCAGTTGGGGCAACAGATATGCACACCCAAGCAGCCTGACTGTACGAACTGCCCCGTCAAAACCTGGTGTAAGGCGCATCAAGCAGGCACACAATTGGAACGCCCCATCAAGAAGCGCAAAGCACCCACGCCACACTACGACGTAGCAGCCGGTGTCATCCGGCGTGGCGCTGATGAGATTCTTATTGCCCAGCGCCCGCTGGATGGCATGTTGGGCGGCTTGTGGGAGTTTCCCGGCGGCAAACGCGAAGCAGGGGAAAGCTTAGAGGCCTGCCTGGTGAGGGAAGTTCAAGAAGAATTGGGGATTCAGATCAGCGTCGAGCAACAGCTCGCGACGATCAAACACGCCTACACCCACTTTAAAATCACCCTCTACGCCTTTGAGTGTCGGTATCTGTCAGGTGAGCCGCAGGCTATTGGGTGTGCAGATTGGACCTGGACGACCTTAGAATCGCTTGATCAATTCGCCTTTCCCGTCACCGACCAACAAATCATCACAACACTCCGCAGTGGGGGAGGGCAGTTGGCGATGGACCTGCCACCCCATACCTAGCGTTTTGGCCTACGCTTGTCTGATGATCTCCAGATGTAAACAGCCCACAGGGCTATAATTCGAATAAGCTCATAAGCTACCGGTGTATCAGACTGTGATGGTTGCCCAGCCTCTTTCTAATCTCATTGTTCTTGTGCCAGAAGCCTCTCAAACACAGGCGCGCCTTGCGCGGTTGAACGCTTGGCATCTGGTGACCTATTATGCCGCAGTCAGCCGGGTGATCAGCCCGGTCACGCTCCTCACCCACGCGGATACTGCATCGCTGCTTCAACCCTTCATCGACAAGCACCCAGAACTCTCAATCAGTATTAGAACACCTTATGCAGTAGGGGTAAACGGAGCAAAGCCATTCAATGGCCCCTCCCTAATTAAGAGCACCGACTGGTCCACAGCTAAATGGGGAAGACAGCTTGCACAGACCCTCAAGAGTGCCTTCATCCTCCAGATTGACAATGCACGCCATCTGCCATCGCAGCAGGTGCTTGCTGCCTCTCAGTGGGTCAATGCGTGGCAGCGCGAGCTAATGACCTTCCACCATGCATCGCGCATCCTGCTTACATCAGCGGCGCAAACTTCCTTGTTGCAACGACGCTACATTGTCCCTCAGGCAAAGTTTGCCATCGTCCCTTACAGCGTGGACACAGATGTATTCACGGTCAACCCAGACTTGGTCTGTGAGCCAGGCTTAATCGGGACAGTAGTCCAGCAACTCAACGATAGTCTGCGCAGCTTGATTGATACACTCAGCGTGATGACGGGTCTAGGTCTACGGTTGATCACGTTTGACGAGCGCGCCGGTCAAGCCGCGCTCACCTATGCACGATTGCGTCGCGTTCGAGCCGAGGTAGTAACCCCTGACACACCCGAGCAAATTGCCCTCGCTCTCACAGAGTGTGAGCTGTACGTCAATACCTCCGAAGTGCAGAGCCTGTCCCGACCTGTGCTGTGGGCGATGGCTTGTGGCGTTCCGACGATTGCGGCGTCAGCCCATCTCACGGATACCCTCAGTCACGCGGAAACCGCCTGGCTGTGTGAGCGACTTGACAAGGCCTGCCTAGAAAGCGCCCTCAACATGCTACTCTCAGACTCTAGTTTGCGCAGCGACATCAGCACCGGTGCCCGACGCCACGTTGAGGAGCACTTCGCGCTAGAACGGGTTGTCCTGAGTGAAAGCAGCATTTACAGTCAGCTTATTTGACCTCCCAACACGTAGAAGCCATTGCATCTCCTCACGCTTTGCGGCATCATTGACCGTCGATTCAGTTGACCCTCAATATGAGACGCTCGATATGACAAGCAACGCACTGCAGGCCAGGCCCCAAACCAATACGCTCAATGCGGCAGCTCAACCTGAGCAAGTGGTCAAGCTTGGATTGATGGGATTGGTCGGACTGCGGCTTGCCCTGGTTTTGGTCTTTTTGCTCAACTGGATTCCATTGGACCTGCGAAACGGCTGGCTCCTGGAGCATGGGGGCGATCAGCAGGCATTCTTCCAACTGGCGATTTCAATCATCAATGGCGATCCTCAACCGGCGGTGGTTGCGCTCGGCCAGGCGCTGGTCATGGCTCCCTGGATTGCCTGGCTGCGCCCTGAGCAGTTTAGCGACATCATCGTGCCATTGGTCATCATCAATGGTTTCATTCTAGGTGGCTTTTCCGTCTGGGTAATGGGGCAAACGGTCTGGCAGATTACACAAGAGAAATGGGCCAGCCTGATGACCGCCGGGCTGTGGGCGATGCTCCCGCTGCTTATGTATGTGGTCTTCTTCTGGCATCCTGAATGGGTGATCCTACGCAGCGTGAGTGTACCGACCTTTGGCTGGATCAATGGCCTATCGGATGGTCCCTCACTGCTGTTCAGTATGGTAGCGGTTTGGTTCTTAGCGCTGGCCTTTAGAGCGGGCACTCAAGCACCCTGGTGGCAGATGGTCGGTATCGGCGCGGCGCTCAGCCTGACGATTGTCTTTCGCGTGCACTATGCACCGATGGTACTGGTGATCCTGATCTATGTGTGGGTCACACATGGCTGGCGCAATCTACTGATCGTCTGTGCGACGGGCTTGATCGTCTACCTGCCACAAGCCATCTATAACCAGATGGTGTTTGGCCTCCCCATTACGGCAGGTTACTTTTCCTGGGGAGACATTGAAAACTACGGCGGCACGTTTAACCGACCAATCAGTGATATGATCGCCAGCATTCCGTTTAGCCGTGCTGACTTTATGCAAAACATTTTTGGCATGTTTTCAAGTCGCCCCTGGATTCTTCCTCCCCTGTTGCTGGGCGGGATCGCCTATTTGAGCTTTGTTATCCAATTGTGGCGCAAACAAGGCTGGCAGCCGGTCGTCTTTCTCGTGGTGGCCCCCTTGGCCTACCTTGCGATGATGTCCTTCAGCACACCTTTCCGCGCTGACCCGTTACGCTTCTCGATGCCGATTTTGCCCTACTTGATGATCGTCTCCATCTATGGCGCAGGTGAGGGGATCAATCAACTCCGCCAGCACACTCTACCCTCCCCGGCGACAGCCTATCAACCGACACAACCGGAAAGTGATGCCATATGAGAATTCTAGTCACCGGCGGCCTGGGCGCTGTCGGCGCTCCACTCGTTCGTGAATTGCGTCAACGCCAACATGATGTCTGGGTGGTCGATCGCGTGCACTCCAGTGGTGCCCAATACCTGCGCTGCGACATTGGCTACTATCGACAGATCGCCCAAATCTTCGAGGATCATGCATTCGATTTGGTGTATCACCTGGCAGGAGAGTTCGGGCGTAAGAACGGTGAAGACTTCTACGAAACCCTGTGGCACACAAACGCAGTTGGCACCAAGAACATGCTGCGTAGCCAGGAAAAACACGGATTTCGGATGGTCTTCACCAGTAGTTCAGAGGTCTACGGCGACTGGGATGGTGTCATGACAGAGGACGTCCCTGTATCCCAGCCAATTCAGCAGCTCAACGACTATGCGATCTCGAAGTGGGTCAATGAGATGCAGATTATGAATTCGGCGGCGCGCTTTGGCACAGAGACGGTTCGTGTCAGATTGTTCAACACCTACGGACCAGGCGAGCACTACTCCGATTATCGAAGTGTGATCTGCAAGTTCATCTATCATGCACTGCACGATATGCCCTACACCGTCTATTTGAACCACCATCGCTCATCCACCTATATCACTGATACTGTCTACACGCTTGCTAACATCAGCGAACACTTCAATTCAGGTGAGATCTACAACATTGCGGGCGATGAATATCATGACATCAAGACGCTGTCCGATATGATCCTCCATCACCTGGGCAAAGACGATCGGTTGGTGGAATACGTGGAGCAAGAAGCCCACAACACGCGCGACAAGAAGTCGGACAATAGCAAGGCCAAACGCGATCTCGGGCATCGCTGTACGGTGTCCCTTGAACAAGGTATTCCGCTTACAATTCAATGGCAGAAAGAGACCTATCAACATGGCTGAACAAAGCAAAACCATCGTCGTGATTGGCACTGGCTATGTGGGGCTGCCGGCAGCACTGCTGCTGGCGCAGGCGGGCTATGACGTGGTCGGAGTTGACATTAACGAGAACATTGTCCGTGCGATTAATGAAGGCGTACTCTTGATCCAGGAGGCTGAGCTTCAGGCCATCATGGAGACGCCGGAGGTACGCGCCAATCTACGTGCTCAATCCACGCCGACGGATGGCGACGTGTTTATCATCGCAGTGCCCACACCGTTGGATGATCGCAAAAAGATGGCCGACATGAGCTACGTCGACTCAGCGATGGAAGCCGTTATTCCCCATCTAAAGCCCGGTAATCTGGTCATTATCGAGTCCACTATTCCGCCCCTTACCTGCCGTGAGCGCATCACGCCGATGATTGAGCAAGCGACTGACCTGGTGGTAGGGGAGACAGTCTTCCTGGCTCACTGCCCAGAGCGCATCTTGCCAGGCGACATCTTCCATGAGATTGTCCACAACGACCGAATCATTGGCGGGATCAACCCGAAAACTCAGGACATGGCCGCCGAAGTCTACGCTAGTTTCGTCAAGGGTGACCTCTACAAGACAGACGACATCAGCGCGGAATTGGTCAAGTTGATGGAGAATACCTATCGCGATGTCAACATTGCCCTGGCGAACGAGTTCAACGCGGTCGCCGAGACCTTGGGAATTGACGGCCCTCAGGCCATCCAATTGGCGAACAAACATCCACGCGTGAATATCCTGTCGCCAGGCATCGGGGTTGGGGGGCACTGTATTCCGATCGACCCCTGGTTCATCAAAGAAGTTGACCCATCTAACTCTCGCCTGATTTTTGCCTCGCGACTGATCAACGACGAAATGCCGCACAAGATCGCTGCAAAAATTCGCCATGCTGTGCGCGACCTCGACAATCCCTGCGTTGTCATTCTGGGTGCGGCTTACAAGCCCAACACGGAAGACATGCGCGAAAGCCCCGCCCTAGAGATCGTTCATTTGATCAAAGAAGATGGCTATCAAGTGAAACACTACGATCCGCTGGTTCCGGAACTCCAATATGAAAGTCTGGTCCAGATCAGTCAAGAAGCCGACCTGCTGGCCGTGCTTGTGCCGCACACGGCCCTCATTGAAGACCTGGAAGCGCACCGTACGGAGATCGAGCAGGTCATGCGCACGCCGCGCATCGTCCGCTATCAATAATGCCTTTCTCGCCGCTTGCCCTGATCCTGATCCCCCTAGGCTACCTATTTATGTGGCCATTTGTGGGCAGCATTCTCGACGATAAGGAGGACCATCCATTTCAGGTCTTCATCACAGGGCTAGCACTGAGCGTTGGCCTGCTGGCAACAGTTCTCTATGGGTTGGGGGTGACACCAGCGCGACTGGTCACCCCTTTCGTGGTTCTTAGCGTAATCATCATAGGTTGGGCGGTGGGTCTTCTCGTCAATCCTGGCTGGCTCAGCCCGCAAGATTGGCTCACCTATTGGCGAGAAACGCTGCACTCCTGGCGTCAGCGTCCTTTTGAAGCACTGCTTCTGTTGGCAGTCCTCAGTGTACTCGCGGTTGGTCTGATCCACGCCACCTATTACCCTTTCATCGGGGATGATGTTCTCACACGCTACGGATTACAAGCACAAGCGATCTATCAGGAAAGGCGCATCCCATCTTCAGTGTGGGGCTATCCCCCCCTAGCACCATTGACATTTGTCTCCACCTGGTTTGCAGCCGGAATACCGAACGAACAACTCGCCAAACTCTTCCCGATTATCATGGGCGCAGGTACGCTTGGTGCGACCTTCCTTCTCGGCAAACAGATCGTTCACGAAAGAGCCGGTTTATTGGCGGCTGCACTGGTCGCCGTCACACCACTGTTTGCCAACAATCTGGTAATTGCTTACGTCGACATCCCCACAGCTTTCCCGTTAACTATGGCCATCTACTACATGCTGCGCTGGTGGGATTCCGGCGATGTGACCCATGCGCTGCTGGCGGGCACCCTCACCGGCATCGGCTTGATCACCAAGCAATCCGCACTGACCTGGCTGCCCAGCTTACTGCTGGTGCCTGTGCTGTGGGCCTGGACCCATCGTGACACCTTCATCATTGACCGTTGGCGCAGACTGGGTAACGGATTGTTCGGTGCCCTCTTCCCAGTCATTGCCATCGCTGCGCCCTGGTATCTGCGCAACATTGAGATCGGCGGTTGGGAGAATACCCTGCCCGTCGCGGGGCTATTCCATCTATTAGATCAACAAACAGGCCTACTGGGTCTGTTGCCGCCACTGGCTTGGGTACAGGATTTCGGCCCCCTCACCGCGATTCTTTACACAGCAGGCTGGGGGCTGGGCATCTGGGCTGCACTTCAGCAAGCCCGGAAACTGCCTCACGCCGATCAACGCGACCTCCCTGCTGATTTGATCCTGGCGGGCTTTGCCTTGCCCTATTGGCTGGCCTGGTGGAGCAACTTCTCCTTCGATGCCCGTTTCTTGCTGCAAATCCTGCCCATCATGGCCATCTGGACGGCTCGTCCGCTCTCCAATTGGATTGAGCAGGTGGCCGCCATTGAGGCGCATGCCCTGCTGCGCACCACCGCCGCTCTTCTAGTGGTTGGAGTGGTGGCCTTGTTCGGCGCACGCGGCATTCTGGGCGGTCCCTATCGCGCCATTGTTGCGCCGTTCGCCAGCTACGAAGATCGGCTGCGCCACGCCAAAGGCGACATGATCGCCCTGGTGCAATATACCCGATCCAACCTCGACCCGGATACAGACCGCCTCATGCTCATGGATGAGCGCATGGCCTACTATCTGACGGAATTTGATGTGGCAGTAATGTACCCGCTGACCCTCGCAGACCTGGCGGAGACAGATTATCTCATTCATGCTTCAGGCGTGTTCACCATCTACAGCGATCGACTGGGCTACGACGAAAGCGAGTTCTATCAACACATTTGGAATCCAGAGGTCTTCGAGACCGTTTATGAGACGAATGGCATTCATGTGATGCGTGTTCTGCGTAGCTCTCCGCCCGATGCAGCAGATCGTGACGAGCCATAAGATGCACATTGTGGTTATTCAAGAGACCGATTGGCTGAAACGCGGGCCGCATCAACAGCATCACCTCTTCGAGCGGTTGAGCCAGCGCGGTCATTCGATCACCGTGTTGGACTATCCGATACTGCGCGAACATTGGCCCCGCGAAGCGCTGTTCGCCAAAACCCAGATCGTTGACAACGCCGCTCGCATCTACGAGGGCGCACAGATCCGTCTGATGACCCCCGGCACTTTGAGCGTTGGGCCAGTGGCCCGAATCTCCTCGCTGACATCACATCGGTCTCAATTGCAGCAGATCATTGCCCAACAGCCTCCCGACATCATCGTCTCATACGCCCTGAGTACGGGCATCCCGGCGGCGCGGTTGGCCCAGCGGCACGGCATCCCGCTGCTGTTTCACCTCATCGATGCCTTGCACACACTCGTACCCGCGCAGACACTGCAATCTGTGGCGCGCCTCGTCGAACGAAGGCTCCTGCGGAATGCGGATCAAGTGTTGTTGATCAACGAACATCTGAAAGACTACGCCCTGAACATGGGGGCAGACCCTCAGAAGACGCAAGTGCTTCGCACAGGTGTGGACCTCACACGTTTTCAACCTGACCGTGATGGCAGCGCCAAGCGCGCCGAACTTGGCATTGGGCCAGACGACCTGGTTCTGTTCTTCATGGGTTGGCTCTATGAATTCTGTGGCTTGAACCTCGTTGCAGACGCATTGGAAGATGCTCCAGAGCATGTGAAGCTGCTCGTCGTCGGTGATGGCGACCTCTACGGAGCTTTGCAGCGACGGGCCGACAGCGACTTACGAGGTCGTCTGATCATGACAGGGCGGGTTCCATACGCCGAGATTCCAGAGCTAACAGCGGTTGCAGATGTGCATCTGCTGCCCTTTGAATTGGTGCCAGCTACACAACACATTGTGCCAATTAAGCTCTACGAGTACATGGCCAGCGGCAAGCCAGTGATTGCGACACCGCTGCCAGGCGTTAAGCGTGATGTCGGTGGGGGCAACGGCGTGCTGTACGTTCCTCCGAGCCAACAAGTCACGGCGGCGCTAGCGGCACGTGGCAGCTATCGGGAACTTGGCCAGCAGGCGCGGCGCTTTGTTGAAGCCTACTGCGATTGGAACACCATCACCGATCAATTTGAACAGCTTCTGCAATCCATGATCTGATGGACCATCTGCGTATACTTTCCGTTATCCCCTACTATGCGCCTGCTTGGGCCTATGGCGGCCCGGTACGTGTGGCCTATGAGATTAACAAGCGACTCGCTGCACGAGGCCACCAAGTAACGGTTGCGACAACCGACGCGCTCGATCGACAGAAACGCTTAGAAAACCGGCACGAATATCTTGATGGCGTTGAGGTCATCCGCTTTCGCAATTTGCACAATGGTTTAGCCTGGCAGCGTCTCTTCCTCCCTATCGGCTTTCAATCCTGGCTAAGCGAACACATCGATCAGTTCGACCTGGTTCACCTCAACGACATTCGCACACTGCAAAATCTGTTGGCCCTGCCGATCTTACAGCGCAGCCGACTTCCGTTCATCGTTATGCCTCATGGCGGTTTACCAAGAGAGCTAGGGCGCGGCAGCCTCAAATGGATTTATGATCAAATCGTGGGATGGCAGCTCTTAGAACAAGCGAGCATCCTGCACGCGTTAACACCCTTAGAGCGAGCACAGTACCATGCACTGGGTATAGATGATGCGCGCATCGTTGAGATTCCTAATGGCATCCCAGTAGCTGAATTTGACTTAGAGGTCGATACCGAAGCGTTCAAAGTGCAACATGGGATGCCGCCTCATCGCCCTATTGTCGGATTTCTAGCCCGGCTTAACGCGATCAAAGGCCCGGATTTTCTGATTGATGCTTTTGCAGAGGTCAGGCGGCAGCGCCCTGATGCAATCTTGTTGATGGCTGGCCCCGACGATGGTGCGCTGGCCGATCTACAAGCGCAAATTGCTCGACTTGGTTTGACTGAAGCCGTTCATCTGATCGGCTATGTCGGTGACAGCCAGACCAAAGCCTGTGTCTATCGCGCCAGTCATGTCTATGTGCTGCCGTCGCGCTACGAGATTCAGGGGATCTCGCTGCTGGAAGCACTCCTCAACGGGACCCCGGTGATCACTACTCATCAATGCGGATTAAGCCCTCTCTTGGCAGACAAAGGGATGGCAGACGTGGTACCATTTGGCGATGTGCAGGCGCTTGCCCATGCGATGCTGCGGCAGCTTGATGTAGGTCGAGACGATTACAGGCAGCAGGCACGCCGCAATTTCGTGACTGAGCAGTTCAACTGGGATCGAATGGTCGATCAATGGGAAGTGGTCTATCAGCGGACCCTTCGAGACAAAGAGAGCAGCTAGCCATGTGTGGCATCACTGGAGTGGTTCGAACCGAGCAAGCCCCCCCGATTGAAGAGGCTCTGATCTGGCGTATGGCAGACGTGATTGCTCATCGCGGACCTGACGACGCAGGCGTCTACGTCTCACCTGGTCAGCGGGCAGGCTTGGCCAACCGGCGGCTGGCGATTATCGATTTGTCTGCAGCAGGGCACCAGCCCATGCTCAGCAATGATGGCAACCTGTGTATCGCCTACAACGGCGAGGTCTATAACTACACAGATTATCAGGCCGAACTAGCTGCGAAAGGCTATCGTTTTCGCGGCAACAGCGATACCGAAGTCATCCTCTATCTCTATCAAGAGTATGGTCCTCAAATGCTGCACAAACTGCGCGGGATGTTTGCCCTGGCCATCTGGGATCAGGACAAGCAAGAGCTGTTCATCGCCCGTGACCGGATCGGTATCAAGCCACTTTACTACACACAGATTAACGGTCAGTTCATCTTCGGCTCAGAGATCAAAACGATCTTGCAGCATCCAGATGTCCTGCGGGAATTGGACGACGAAGCCTTCTATCATTTCCTGACTTTCCTGACCTCACCCGCGCCCAAGACCTTGTTCAAGGGGATTTTCAAGCTGCAACCGGGCCACTACGGCGTCATAAACCGCGATGGCTTCTTGCATCTGCATGAATACTGGGATGTCTTCGACAGTGCGCAAGCTGGCGAGGGGCAGGCACAGGCTGAACTATTGGCTGAACTGCGTGAATCGATCCGCCTACGCATGGTTAGCGACGTGCCGTTTGGTGTCTTCCTGAGCGGCGGAATTGACTCCAGCACCAACGTCGCGTTGATGGCCGAGCAAATGGATCGCCCGGTGCAGACCTTTAGCGTTGGCTATGAGAATGACCACCCCTACAACGAGTTCAACTATGCTCGGCAAGTCGCGACCCATTTTGGGGCTGATCATCACGAAGTAGTGATTGGCGAGCAAGACCTGCTCAGTTTCTTACCTGGTCTGATCTACCATCAGGATGAACCGATTGCTGACCCGGTTTGTGTGCCGCTCTACTTCGTCTCCAAGTTGGCCCGCGACAGCGGTACAATCGTTGTGCAGGTTGGTGAAGGTGCCGACGAGCTATTCGCAGGTTACACACACTGGATTGATATTCTGCGCTTGCAGCGCGGCGCTTGGCAGCACTATTCGCGTCTGCCACACTCTTTGCGTCGCCTGGCCTTAGCGACCGTTCCGTTAGATCGGGACTCTGTGCGCTATGAGTTTGTTCGGCGGGCTACGATGGGCGAGGAACTCTTCTGGGGCGGTGCTGAGGCCTTTGGTGAAGCGCGCAAAAACCGCCTGATCCACAGCAGCCTACGCCACCGCCTGGGTGATCTCAGCTCTTGGGATGTCATCAGACCGATTCGAGGGCGTTTTGAGCAGCGCAGCACGCAGACCGATTACGCCAATTGGATGGCCTACATCGATCTGCGCTTCCGACTGCCCGAACTGCTGTTGATGCGCGTCGACAAGATGTCGATGGCGACCAGTGTGGAAGCGCGTGTACCTTATCTGGATCATGAATTTGTAGGCCGCGCGATCAGTCTACCGCATAGCTTAAAGCTCAACGGTGGAACCACCAAGCCCTTCTTCAAGCAGATGGTGCGTGGTCTAATCCCCGATGAGATCATCGACCGGCCCAAGCAAGGTTTCGCGGTCCCATTGGATGACTGGCTACACACTCAACTGGGCGACTTGACCGCCCGGAAGCTGCTCGACTTCGCCGCGCGGACGGATTACTTCGATCGAGACGTGGTACAAAAGATGGTTAACCAAGGTGATTATTTAACCTGGTATCTGCTGAATTTCGTATTATGGTATGAGCTCTGGATCGAGTCAAGCGGGCCGGCGGTTGATGCGGTTCCAACGCTAGCTGATCTAGAATTGGCGTGAGGGAAATGGGATAGAAAGGGCATGATGTGGGCAGACGACGCTCATCAGCCGCTGGATGGGTTATTGCGGCGCTGCTCATTCCAGGGGTAGCCATCGCGCTGCTGCTTGGCACCAGCAATGAACGAGGGAACGGCCCGGTGGTTTTTGTCACCGCGACCGATCTGTTCCGTGTATTTGTAACCGCTACACCGCCCAGCGAGAATCCGAACGCCACGCCAGTCCTACCCGCTTTCTATATCGCCGAACTCTCTGCCACACCACCTCAACCCGGTGAGGCCTCTCCCATTCCAAATGTCACACCGCCCCCCTTAGTGACGGCCACACCTGTCCTATTTGTCTCGGCGACACCACCGCCACAGCTTCGGCAGGATCAAATCGTCTACGTCTGCTTCCTAGATGGGTCTGATGAGATTTGTCTAATGAACGCCGACGGGACTAACATCCGCCGGCTGACAGATCGCTCCGGTACAGATTGGTACCCATCCTTTACGCCTGATGGCGACGAGATCGTATACTCGTCGCAGGGTGGCGTGGGGAATTTCGACATCTACATTATGGACCTGAACGGCGAAAACAATCGCCAGCTTACGCAGAATTTAGGATTAAACTTCGCGCCAGACATGTCGCCAGATGGCACCCAGATCGTGTTCACGTCTACTTTTGGCGAAGGCGTTGACCAGAACATCTGGGTGATCAATGCCGACGGCAGCGATCCACGCCAACTGACTTTCGATCCGGCTGACGACATCGACCCGGCCTGGTCCCCCGATGGGTCGCAAATCTCTTTTGCCTCGAATCGTAATGGCACCACGGAGCTGTTCGTGATGGACCGCTTTGGCGGCAGCGTCCGGCAGGTCTCTCAGGATGTGAATATTGGCGGACGCAACGATTGGTCGATCTTCGGACTGATGTCCTTTTATGCAGGCCCGCCCGGCGCCAAGGAAGTTTTCACCCTCAACCTTGATGGCAGTAGCCTGCGCCAATTGACCAACGGTGGCAACAACAAAGGGCCATCCTTCTCACCAGACGGCGAGTGGATCAGTTATGCCTCGCTAATCGACGGCGACAATGAGGTCTTCATCATGCGCATCGACGGCACGCAGCAACGTCAACTGACCTTCAACAACTTCGCCGATTGGCAGCCTCGCTGGCAACCGTGAAACTCTCTCTGGATGGCTGCGTAAGACTTAGTAGACATGGCTGTCATCCGAAAGAGAGCAATCGCAATGACGGAGCAAAACCGGATGAATCCGCAGCGGCCCAACGTGCAAAGCGCGTGGTGGGGTGGCGGCGTCCTCATCTTCTTGGGCACGATCTTTCTCTTACAGAACGCCGGTTTACTCGGCGAGACTTTCAACTGGTGGGCGATCTTTATCCTGATTCCCGGCATCGTGGGGCTGGCCAGCGCTGCCCAGATCTTTCGCAGTAGTGGCCGCTTTAACTACGGTGTGCGCGCCGCCAGCGCTGGCGCCATCATCCCGCTGACGCTTGCGCTGATGTTCCTGTTCAATCTGGATTGGTCGATCTGGTGGCCACTGATGCTGATCGTTCCTACTTCCGGGGCCATCCTCACAGCCTGGCCCGCAGAAGATCGTCCGCACGTCACACTGGTTTCTCTCTCCACAATTGGTTGGGGGGCATTCGCTGGCTTCACTTTGGGCTGGCTCTTCCTGGCGCAGAATCTTGATTGGATCAACTTGGTGGAACTGTATGGGAATCGTTGGTGGGCCTATGTCCTGTTCATCCCAACCATTGGCTTCTTGATCAGCGCGGCACAAGTCTTCTTCCGTGAAGGCCGCCTGAGCGGTACGGTCGTCAGCTTGCTCGGGTTAGCTGCTCTGCCCGCGATTGTCGGGGTGGTCGCATTGATGAACCTGGATTGGAACCTGATCGGCCCGCTGATTCTGATCTTGAGTGGTCTGGTCGCTATGTTGATTGGCGTAACCAACCGCCAGACCCCATCGACGATACCAACCGATTAACCGGTTGGTGGCTGTTCACCCAACATCGCCTGTACAAGGTGCAGCGTCAAATGTTTGGCGCTGCTCAGCTCTTCATCCACCGGGCCGACACAAGCGGGGCAGCCACTTTCGCAGTCGCAGCCTGCGATCATATCACGGACACCGGTCAGCAACTCTCGATGCCGTTCATAGAGTCGTTCGGCCAGTCCAAGGCCACCTGGTGCGCGGTCATACAGCGTGATCATCGGCCCATTGGTGTAGCGCGACTGCGGGTCGGCCAGCACACCCAGGTCGCTGCTAGCCGCCATCACGTAGAGCGGGGCCAGATTCTCGAGTGCGTAGCCCAAACCGCTTAAGGCGCTGCGCCGCCCCAATGAGGATTCAACGATGCGGTGGCAACGGCGGCAGAGTGTGCGTAGGTTGCTCAGGTGATTGGCCTCTCGATATGCTTCGTTTTCCCCCCGACGATACTCGAACTCGCGAAACGGGCGCATATGATGTACATCGTGCTGGTGAGCGGCTTCGGGCGCGCCACAGCGCGTACAGCGATAGCCATCACGAGAGCGGGCCGCCGTCCGCTGGTCGCTCCAATTTGGGCCATAGTCGTTGGGACGCAGTAAGACCCCCGCCGCTTCTAGCTCCTCGACCAGGGCAGGCGAAAAACTGATCCAATACCCACTGGTCTCGAAGACCTGGGCGGGCAGGTTGATCTCGCCATCAGTGACAAACTCATTGGTATAGCGCCTCAGCACACGATAGCCGAGCGCCTCTTGGGTCACCTGCACCCAACCGAGCGACTTATGCAGCTCCGACTCTGCGGATCGATCATGGACTTCCAGCACTTCGATTTCGTTTGAAGACTGGGCTAGGGTATAGGTATCGGTTTCGTAGGGACGAGCGATTGCACGACCAGCCTCCCAATCCAAATCCTCGATCAAGTACTGCCGCCCTTGATGCATGTAGACAGCACCTGGATAGACTAAGAGAGACGCTCGCTCGCGATCAACATCACCGATAGAGCGCGGGCCGGCCTGGCTGTGGTCCTCGATCAGCACAGCCTGCTGAAGATGAGTGCGAAGGCTCAAGCCGGCTGCAGGATAGACATCGGACACCCAGCGATAGGTCCGCCCATTGAAACGCAGGTGACCTTGCTCAACCAGGATATCGAGAAACGGAGCCGCATCGGGCAGGAGACCATAGGCATCACCCGGACGAAAGGGCAGCTCATAAGCCGCACAACGCAGTTGATCGGCCAATACAGCAAGATTGTCCGGATTCACTAAGGCTTGTTCGGGTGGTTGTTCTAGCACATAATCCGGATGCCGAACCAGATATTGGTCTAATGACATGGGCGAGGCGACCAATATCCCAATCGACAAATCGCTGCGTCGCCCGGCGCGCCCGAACTGCTGCCACGTACTGGCGATAGTGCCCGGATAGCCTGCCAGAACCGCCGCGCCCATCTGCCCAATGTCGATACCCAACTCAAGTGCATTCGTCGTGACCACCGCTTTGATCCGCCCATCGCGCAGCCCAGCTTCAATGGCCCGGCGCTCTTCCGACAGGTAGCCGCCTCGATAGCCTTCGATACTGTCTGGCTTGCCGCCATCGGAAATGACGGCATCACGCAGGTAGCCAAGGATCAGCTCAGTCAAGTTGCGGCTACGGGCGAACACGATCGTTTGTACATCTGCATGAACGAAACGTCGGGCTACGTCAACAGTCTGCAGCACGTAGCTGCGCCGAATGTTCAAGGCTGGATCGATAATGGGTGGATTGACCAGCACAATGTGTTTCTCACCACGCGGCGAGCCATCCTGATCGATCACTCGGACGGGTGCTTCAATCAAGCGCTCTGCCAATTCGCCGGGATTCGAGATCGTCGCGCTCGACCCAATAAAGACCGGATCGCTCCCATAGAATCGGCAGATACGGCGCAAGCGGCGCAGTACATTTGCCACATGCCCGCCAAACACACCCCGGTAGCTGTGCAGTTCGTCTAGTACGACGACACGCAAGCGGCGGAAGAAGCGCTCCCAATTGCTGTGATGTGGCAGGATGCCCAGGTGCAGCATATCCGGATTGGTGATGATCACCCCACCTGCCCGGCGAACACCCGCCCGCGCCTCGCCCGGGGTGTCACCGTCATAGACTGCCACCGGCAGCTTGATACCAAGGTCGCTCACGGCGCTGCGCAAACCGACCAACTGGTCCTGAGCCAACGCCTTAGTCGGGAAGATAAACAGCGCACAGACTTCCGGGTCTTCATGCGCCCACTGCAAGGTTGGGACAATATATCCCAGCGATTTACCAGAGGCCGTGCCGGTGACCATCACAACGTTCTCGCCAGCCAACACAGCGTCTACGGCCTCGGCTTGATGAAGATAAAGCGGCAGCCAACTTTGATCATCCAACCAACCAGCTAGTCGATTATTGATCTGAGCAGGCAAGCTTCCCGGTCGCAATGGTCGGGGCGGGAGTCGCTGCCAGGTCGCAACATCACGCATAAACAGACGATCTGTTTGTAAGTCACCAATCAGTGTGTCTAGAGTCATGCCGTCAGTATGCCAAATCGAACAAATGTTTTCAAGAGATCAATCCCATACCAGACGTTATACTCCGAGCATGGCTCCACATGTCGTTCTCAACGCGCATCTCCTCTCAGGTGATGCCTCCTATCGCAGCGCCGGAATTCACGGGTATATCTACAACAGCCTTGATGCACTCGCCCAACTCGACAGCCCCTTTCGCTGCACGTTGCTACTTGGCAAGGGCCAGCTTCCTCAGTCTGTAAGCTGGACAACCGAACGCTCTAGGCTAGACACCAGCAAACGCCTCACTCGCATCCTGTGGGAGCAAACCGCCTTACCCTTTAAGTTGGCTCAGCTCCAACCCGACCTATTTCATGGGATGGCCTTCGCTTTGCCTGCGGCATGGCGAGGCCCAGCGGTGGTGACCATTTACGATCTGAGCTTTATACGCTATCCTGAGCGACTGGGACGGCTGCGCCGCCTCTATCTGACGCAGGCTACCCGACAAGCTGTCCAGCGAGCCAGCGCAGTCCTCGCGATTTCTGAAAGTGGCAAGACCGAGATTAACAGGCTGTTGCGCGTCCCGATCGATCGGATTGTGGTTGCGCGGCCTGGCGTGAGGCCCCAGTTTCGGCCACTACCGGCAGAGGCCATCAACGCCTTTCGCGCTGAATATGGCCTACCCGACCGCTTCATCCTGCACGTCGGCACGCTGGAGCCGCGCAAGAACTTGGAAGTCCTGGTTCGCGCCTATGCTCAACTCCCACATCGTGGTGATTTCAAACTCGTTTTGGTGGGCGGGACCGGCTGGCAGACTGGGCCATTGCTAGAATTAATTGCGTCCCTCCGATTGACCTCCGATATACTGATGCCCGGATACGTCTCGAATGACAGCTTGCCGATGTGGTACAATGCGGCCAATCTTTTTGTGTACCCTTCAGTCTATGAAGGGTTTGGGATGCCACTGGTAGAGGCATTGGCCTGTGGCAAACCCGTGTTGGCATCGAACACCACATCATTACCTGAAGCGGTTGGGCCGATGGGCCGCCTCCTTCCCGCACATGATGTTGACGCATGGGTGGAGGGCATGACAGCCGCGCTTGACCAAACGGACGACAAACAACACGCTGAAGCGCGCCAGCGCTGGGCCAGCCAGTTCACCTGGGAGCACACCGCCCGTCAGACGCTCGCCGCCTATCAGCAAGCACTCAACGCATCGTAGCATATGACTGAGACATCGCGGCATCTGTTCGGAGAAAATGAGCGGCTAGGGATCATTGTTCTGGATGCCGTTCTAATCAACGTAGCCTTCTATGTGGCCTACGTCATTCGCTACGAACTGCAATTTCCCTACCCCCTACAATTTGATGCCCCATTCTTCCCAACTTATGCGCCTAGTGCAGTCATCATCACCATCTTCAGCTTAATCTCTTACAACATTGATGGCCTCTATGACTACCGGCGGCGGCGGCGCTGGAGCGATGAAGCCTATCGCCTGACCAGTGGGGCCATGACCAGCATCGTTCTGGTGATGGCCCTGACCTTCCTTGTTCAGGCAGAGATCTACTCACGCGGGATGCTCGTGTTAGCCGGTGGCTTGATCGTCGTGGTGCTTGGCACAGCCCGCATCATCCGGGGGACGATCCAGAATCGCCGTCACCAGCGCGGCCTAGGCGTCGACCGTGTGTTGGTGGTGGGTGCAGGTGAGGTTGGAAGGGCTGTGATGCGCACCATCATAGCTGATCCATCGACGGGCTACCGTGTGATTGGCTACGTCGATGATGCCCCTGAAAAAGGGAGCGGCAGCCTGGGCCGTATTCAGGGGCTTGGCTCCATTGACCACGTCACCAAGTTGGTCAAGGAGCATCAGATTGATGAAGTCCTAATCACCTTGCCTTGGCGCTACTACAATCGTATTGTGCAGATTGTGACACTGTGTGAACAAGCTGGTGTGCGAGTGCGCATCGTTCCAGACATCTTCCAGCAACGCGTGCATCGGGTGGACCTCGAGACACTCAACGGTATTCCATTGATGGGACCTAGCCCACGCCGTTTGGAACGCACATCAATGATGATCAAGCGCCTGATGGACCTGGGCCTCAGCCTACTGGTTATGCCTTTTCTAATCATTCTTTATATCGTTGTTGGCATCATGATCAAGCTAGACTCACCCGGCCCAATCATCTTCAAGCAAAAGCGTGTTGGTAAGGATGGTCACGAGTTCTACGTGCTGAAGTTCCGCACCATGATCGATGGAGCGGACGCCATGAAGAAAGACCTAGAACATCGCAATCGCAGCACCATCACCTTCAAAGACCCAGACGATCCTCGCCGCACCCGGGTGGGGCGCTGGCTGCGGGCCACCAGCCTGGATGAACTACCACAGTTCATTAACGTGCTGCGGGGCGAGATGAGCATTGTTGGCCCTCGCCCAGGCACTCCCGAAGAGGTTGCTCGCTACCAAACCTGGCAGCTTAAACGCACCGCTATCCAGCCTGGCATCACCGGCCTCTGGCAAGTCAGCGGTCGCAGCGATGTCCCCTTTGAAGAGATGTGCCTGCTCGACATTTTTTACATCGAAAACTGGTCCCTCGATCTCGATCTGCGTATCATGCTCAAGACAATTCCGGTTGTCCTGTTCCGTCAGGGAGCGTACTAAATGAGTTCATCACCGCCGCTGGTCGCTCAACTCAAACAGCCTGTCAATCACCAAGAACAACTCGACCTGACTCAGTTCCTTCGCAAGCTGGTTCAAACACCAAGTCCGTCCACTCAGGAAGGCGCAGTCGCTCAGTTGATCCAAGACGAACTACGGCGCATCGGGATCGAAAATATCCGTGTCGATCGCCTGGGTAACATCATTGCCCAACTTGGCGATGGCGAAGGGCCGACTCTGCTTTACAACGCGCACATGGATACAGTTAAGCCGGCAGATGATCCCTGGCCTTATCCGCCCTTCGACGCCAAGATCAGCAACAACGTGCTGTATGGTCTGGGCGCATCGGATATGAAGGCGTCCATCGCGGCGATGGTTTACGCAGCCAAACGCCTGGTTGAGTCCGAGATTCGGCTGCATGGCAATCTGGTCTTTGCCTTTGTGGTACAGGAAGAACCTTGCGAGGGTGGTGCCCTCAAGTTCCTAATGACGGAAGAGGGCATTCAACCGAACTATGTTCTCCTCGGAGAACCCCGCAACATGCAAGTCATGTGTGGGCACAGAGGACGGGTGCTGTTCCGCGGCAAAGTCGATGGGCGCAGCGGCCACGCTTCAAACCCTCGACTGGGTGATAACGCCATTACCGCAGCGGCACGGTTGCTCTTCGGCATCGATCTCTTGGCGGCAGACCTTCCAACCGATCCCTACCTGGGCACAGGCACCATTGCCGTCACCAAGATCGAAAGTCACGCCTCTAGCCTGAACGCCATCCCCGGCTCATGCACCTTATACGTTGATCGCCGCTTGACCTTGGGCGAAACTGCAACCCGCGCAATGTCTCAGCTTGAGGCGGTCGTGGAGCGTGAGGGCGTTAATGCCGAAATCGAGATTGTGGAGTACGAAGCCGAGTCGTATACAGGCGAGGTCTTGAAGGCGCGCGAAGCCTTCAACGCCTGGGCCATCAATGAAGACCATCCCTATGTGCAGCGCCTGCTGCGGACGGTGCAAACCATTCAAGGCGGCAGCCCGACGATCAGTTACTGGGATTTCTCAACGGATGGTGTTTACAGCATGGCCGAGGCAAACATCCCTACGATCGGGTTAGGGCCGGGTCATCCCAATATGGCGCATTCGGCGCAGGAGCAAGTCTCGCTCGACAATGTAGCCAGTGCCGTTCAAGTCTATGCGCTTTTCGCTGCCTCCATGTTAGGCTGAGTGGTTTACCTCATCGTCGTCCTCATCCGCATAACCATGCTTTACGGCAAGCTGCTGTAGTTTGCGGCTAGTCTCGCGCCAGGAAATCCGACTGAGGCCCAACTTCTGGCGGAGGCGTTCTTCGTGCATCCCAGCCACATGATCCCGCAGCGCGCAAGACCAGCGCAGCGTCTCGAAGGAAACCAGCGAGCGCGGCACACCGGCCAATTTGGCGGTATCGCGCAGCACATATTCTAGGTTGCGCGCTGTGCAATCGAAGATGATTTCTTCCGTCTCGCGCTGAGAGATATACTCCTCCAACACGGTGGGCCATTCCTCGTCCACCCGAATTCGGCGTTCCTTGTAGCGCATCTTCTCATCATCATAGCGCACCCAGATCGCAGGGCGCTCCGGGTCACGGCGATCCACATCACCTACAGTGAGCGACATACATTCCGCCTTTTTGATGCCGGTTGCCAGCAGCAAGGTGATCAACAGATGAGGTCGGGCATCCTCCTCCTCCTGGCGTAGACGCTCTGTGACACGCAAAAGGCGATCAATATCAGGATCGAGCAGAACATTGGGCAAGGGACTGCTGACCGATTCTTGGATTAGAGCGGCTGCCGGGTCGCGATCGATTGCCTGTTGATCTTCAAGCCAGCGAAAGAAATTCTTGAGCGTCGTAACACGCCGCGCGTAGCTCTTTGGGCTGCATGGCTTTCCACGCTCATGCAGCAACCAATAGAGAAAAGCGTTGAGGTCGGTGGTGCTAAATTGGGCGACCGGGCGCGAGCGTCCACCCCATTTCCCTAGCAGATTCAAATCGCTGCGGAATGCTCGAATGGTATGGATTGACAGCCCGTCGTCCGCCAGATGATCGAGGTAGACCCCAACCGCCAACTCAAGCGAGCTGTGGCCGCTCAGCACAATTGGACCACTGTCCTCTGGCTCCTCATCGTCAGATTCAGCGTCGAAAAAGGAGAGCTGCTGCGGATCGTCACTCATGGCCGGGACTCAGCAGAACTGGGGGCATCCAGCCAGAACACCTCATTTAGGAGATCGCCAATGGACTCGCGATCCGGGATCAAGACGCTGGCACCCCCTGGCGTTCGGTAGCCCGTTGTGTAATCAGCGTCTATCACACCAGAGCGGATTTGCTCTTGTGGAATGTCCTGCGCAACTATCGCCAGTTCAATCATGCCTTCCAGCGTCATGTTAGTGCGTACGTACTGGCTCAAGGCGGAATACAGGGCAGGGGCCCGCTCAATCAGTGTGGGGAGCATATCCAAGCGGATAACTTGCTCTTGAACCGCAAAGATCACGTCTTGCTGACGGCGGGCGCGTTCAAAGTCGTTGTCGCCATGACGGGTGCGGGCATATTTGAGGGCCGTCTCACCATCCATCCATTGGCTACCAGCCTCGATGTAGAAAGGATCGTAGCCGAAATTATCATCGGGGAAACCGGGATCATAGATGGTGGTGGGGACATCTACTTGAATCCCACCGATCTCATCAACCAAGGTTACGAAGACTTCAAATTCGACCATCACAAAGTAATCGACGCTGACCCCCAAATTATATTGGATGGTGTCCATTGCTAATTGGCCGCCGCCAAATTGATAGGCTGTGTTGATACGATGGATACCATAGCCAGGAATCTCGACGTACAAATCACGCGGGACTGACAACATACTTCCGCGCCCGTTCACCGGGTCCGCCATCAACAGGATCATCGTATCCGTACGTGGTCGAACTTCCCCCCGCTCTGAAGGTCGGGTATCGGCGCCCATCAGCAAGACGACGACTTTCTCCGGGCGGGTGAAGGCCGGAACGGTTGGCACCAGAAAAGACGGATCGGGTGTGGCGTTGGGTGTTGCAGTTGGAATCGCCAGGTCTTCTTCAAATGGATTAAGGGCATCGCTAACCCGTACGGCTCGGATAGTTAGGGCGACAATCAAACCGAGCAGGATCGTACCGACCAATAAGCCAGCCACCCCCGCGACTGTTCCACCTGGTCCTAGGCTCGGCAGCCGATTCCATAAGCTGGGCTTGGACTCAGGCGCGGTGATCTTAACAGGGACGTCTTCATCTTGAATGCGCACCGACTTAATTGTTGGCTCTGCCCCTGGCGCATCCAATGCATCAAAATCAATCCGCCGCAGGCTCAACTGAGTCGGCTTGGCATGCTCATCCACTTCATCATCTGGCACCGCTTGATGACGGATGGTCTTGTCTTTTTCGCTGCGCGGGCGATTTAGTGGGCGGGTCAAGTCAGGTTCTTGTTTGGAGCCATCGTCAGCCATGACGCCTCGTTCATCACGTTTCAATCCGATAAAGGGCGCTTCAAGTGTACCAGCCCCCTGTGATTCGGTACAATCGCGCCATGAACCAAGACCCATTGATTTACCCACTGCAAACTTGGCGTTTGATCATCCACGATCCGACCGATGGGGCCACCAACATGGCCATCGATGAGGCGATCTCTAATGCGGTCGCAGCCGGGACCGCGCCGCCAACCCTGCGACTGTACGCCTGGGAACCTGCCTGTCTCTCATTAGGCTACGCTCAGAAAGTCCATGATGTAGACTTCGACAGACTTGCAGCCAAAGGCTGGGATTTAGTCCGCCGCCCAACTGGTGGGCGCGCCATTTTGCACACAGATGAACTGACCTATTCGGTGGTGGTTGGCGATGCTGATCCACGTGTGTCAGGTGGCATCATCCAAAGCTATCAGCGCCTCAGTCGAGCCCTACTGGCGGGCCTTGAAGGCCTCGGCACGCCTGTCGCCTCAGACAAGGCGGAGAAGATGGCGCGCAAGTTTCGCGGGCCAGTTTGTTTTGAAGTCCCCTCAGACTACGAGATCACCGCGTTGGGGCGCAAGCTGCTCGGCAGTGCTCAGGCACGCCGCCGTGGAACGGTCCTTCAACATGGATCGCTCCCTCTCTACGGCGACATCACCCGCATCTGTGATGCACTCTGTTTCGACTCCGAAGAAGCACGCAACACCGCCCGTGACCGGGTCGCGCAACGGGCTATTACGCTGGAAAGTGCGTTAGGCTTTGCCGTCGATTTTGAGGAGGTGGGCGCTGCGCTGGCAGCAAGCTTCGCGCAACAGCTCAACTTGAGCCTTGAATTTGGCGATCTGGCGGAGCAGGAGTGGCAGGACGTCGAAGAACTCTATCACAGCAAGTACGGCAATCACGATTGGACCCTGCGCAACTAGCCTGCGTATTGTAGCGTTATGATTTGCCCCGCGTTCGTGTTTCGCTAGATTCTACCCAGAAACAGAACAAAAGTCCTAGCTCCGACGTATTAGCTTATGCGCGTCGATCTTATTGTTTGGATTCAGGAGATAGGGCGAAGACAACAATGGCCATACAATACATCATCTACACAGATTATTGGCAGAACGGGCGAAGCCAATCGCCTCAACAAGCGATCAAAGCGAGCGGGGCACGCTTTTCGGGTGGGTTATGGACGATGGGGCCGCGCCAGTTTGGCTACCTCGAAGGCACTCCAGAGCAAATTGAGCAGGCAGTCGCCCTGCTCAAGCAGTTTTCCATTCGACCGCTGAGGCCATCAGAGGCACTGCGCTGGGTAGAAAGCGCCTGCCCTACCAACAGCACCGGCTGTGACGGTGGCTACATCGGGCCGCCTCATATCGACTCACAAACTGGGCGAATCACACGAGCTTGGGCGACGGTCCCCTTTGAGCACGCAGTACAGCGCGCGGCTTAACCCTTAAGCATCCCCTCAGCGTCTCGGATGGTCGCTTGAGTGCGCTCATCCGGGATGGCTCCTAGGTCTTCTCAATAGCCAAACCGGTTATAAGTGACGATATTCACAAGCAGAATAGATTTCCCTTATGACAATCGTCATCAAGCGGGTGATCTTTGTAACTGTCATTCTGATTGTCAGATCACTAAGATTGGCCCTATTAAGTCTCTGACTATCACGAATACGGCATAGAAGGAACGTTCGCCTTGATTGTAGTTACAATCGCTATCGTCGTCGGCATGACAGTCTGCGCTATTCAGGCGATCCGTGCGGTGCGTGTACTCAATGGTGTGATGTGGCTCGCTGGGTGTAGTGCATTGCTCAGCGTTTTACTTTACCAGTTTGGGGCCCCACTAATCGCCGTGATGGAACTCAGCGTTGGTGCCGGTTTGATTACCGTCCTCATGGTCTTTTCCATCGGTGTGGCCGGTGAAGACAGCGAAGAAGATGTACAGCCCGTTGTGCCTGTCTCCGTCGCGCTCATCTCAGTTGTCGTGGCAGTTGCCATCTTGGCCTGGCTGTTGCTCCCTCTGAGTGCTGCCACTATGCCCATGCCATCCGACGCTGCCGACTTCCAGACCGTCTTCTGG
>JAADYZ010000378.1 GCA_010092775.1 Chloroflexota bacterium | reverse complement strand
TCCGGTCACGGCGATGGAACCTTCCAGCGCGTAAACGGCGTCGTTGTCGCCAATCTTGTACGCCAGGGTGGTCAGCAGACCATTCTGCGAGTGAACAATCTCGGTACCGGTATTCAACAGCATAAAGTTACCGGTGCCATAGGTGTTCTTAGCCTCACCGACGCTGAAGCAGGTCTGGCCATAGAGAGCGGCTTGCTGGTCACCCAGGTCACCGCAGACAGGGATTTCGGCACCTTTGAGGGTGGTCTTGCCGTAGAAGTTGGGGTCGCTGGAGGGGCGGATTTCCGGCAGCATCTGGCGCGGGATGCCCATGACTTCGAGCATTTCATCGTCCCAATCCAGGGTTTCGAGGTTCATCAACATGGTACGGCTGGCGTTAGTGGGATCAGTAATGTGAGCACCACCGCTGGCGCCACCGGTCAGGTTCCAGATGACCCAGGTGTCGATATTGCCAAAGATAGCGTCGCCCTTTTCAGCGGCTTCACGCACACCCTCAACATTATCCAGAATCCACTTCACCTTTGGGCCGGAGAAGTATGTGGCCAGAGGCAGACCAACCTTGGAGCGGAAGCGGTCCTGACCGCCGTCAGCCGACAGTTCGTTGACGATCTTGTCGGTGCGGGTATCCTGCCAGACGATCGCGTTATAGTACGGTTCGCCGGTGTTCTTGTCCCATACGACGGTGGTTTCGCGCTGATTGGTGATGCCGATGGCAACGATGTCGCTAGCGTTGATACCAGCGCGTTCAACAGCAACTTCCATCACTTCCTCAGTGCGACGCCAGATTTCCTTCGGATCGTGCTCGACCCAACCGGCCTGCGGGAAGATTTGCTCATGCTCAAGCTGATGCTTACCGACTTCGTTGCCTGAGTGATCGAAGATCATGAAACGGGTGCTGGTCGTACCTTGGTCAACGGCACCTACATAGTTCGGCATTGTGTGATAGTCTCCTTGTGGTTTCTAAATCGAGTTAAGCCGAGTGGCCTAACCCTCTACAAACAGGTGGTTGATGCCAGGAGATCTATGTCAGGTTTTCAGAAGCAGTCTTCATCATGAAGTAGGTCGAGGTCGAACCGGGGTCCTGGTGGCCTATGCTGCGTTCACCGAGATAACTGGCCCGCCCTTTACGCGCCTGCAAGGGTGCAGTGTCTTTCATACCCTGTTCAGCAGCAGCGGCGGCAGCTTGTAAGGCCTCTTCCACCGACTGCCCAGCTTCCTGAGCCGCTTTGAGCGCCTCAACTGCTGGCGTCAGTGCATCGATCATTGTCTTGTCACCCAGTTCAGCCCGACCACGCGAAACGACCCCACCTAGCCCTGCATCAAACAGAGCCACGACATCAGCCAGATCAAGCTCCTCTTTGCCATCTACCGCGCCACCAGCACGCATATAGAAGGTGCCATAGAGTGGCCCGCTGGCCCCACCAACGGTAGACATGAGGGTCATTCCGACGCCCTTAAGCAGGCCGCCGATGTCCTTTTCCTGCAATTCGGGCAGCTTTTCGCGGACTTTCTTGAAGCCACGCGCCATGTTGTTGCCATGATCGCCGTCGCCAATTGCACTATCCAACTCGGTGAGGTATTTCTGATTTTCGAGGTAGATGTCGGTCATCGCGTCGAGCCACTTTGAGACCGCTTCTTTGGTTACCATAAGTAAAGCTCCTAGCTATTGACTTGTCTCAAGCGAGCCGGGCCTCAAGGGCCCGGCTCACAGACTTAACTACCCGCCCCAACGCAGGCCGGGGGTCTTGACAGGGGCATCCCAGTACTTCAGGATTTCCTCGTCTGCGCGGACGATGGTGATCGAGGCACCCTGCATTTCCAGCGAGGTGATGTACGGACCAACCAGGTTGCGCACGACGTTGAAGCCGCGATCCTTCAGGATCATGGCAGCTTTGCGATAGACGGCATACAGCTCAGAAACTGGGGTGCCGCCCATGCTGTTGACGAACAGGATCACGTCCTGACCGGAAGCGAAGGGTTCGTCGGTCAGTTCCTTCTCTTCCCACTCGCCCTTTTCACGGTCCCATTCGCGGACGGTACGGGTATAAGCTTCATCATCAAGAATGGCAGCAACCATCATCTCGGTGATTTCGTCAGCGCTCTTCATCGCCTGACGTACACGGCCCGGCTCACCATGAATACCGATACCGAATTCGAACTCTTCATCGCTCAGTTCGAACAAGGGCTTATCGGCACCCGGAACGCTGGCACCGCTCAGGGCGATACCCATTGAACGGCCATACATGTTGACCTTGCGAGCCAGGTCGGCCAGCTTATCGAGGTCATAGCCATCTTCCGCAGCGCCGCCAACGATCTTCTCAGCGATCACGGTTGTACCGACGCCACGACGGCCAGCCGTGTAGAGACTATCCTTCACGGAGGCGTCATCGTCGATCAGAATGTTCTGAACGGGAATGCCATCGCCATGAGCCAGCTCAGCGGCGGTCTCAAAGTTCAGGACGTCACCGGTGTAGTTCTTCACCAGGTTCAGAACACCAGCGCCACTGTTGACCTTCTTAGCAGCTTCGTACATCTGATCCGGAGTCGGGGAGGTGAACACGGCACCGGGGCAAGCAGCATCGAGCATACCCATGCCGACGAAACCGCCGTGCATCGGCTCGTGACCACTACCACCACCAGAGATCACAGCGACCTTGCCGGAGACTGGAGCATCTTTGCGATAGACGAAGAAAGGCTCGTAGTTGACGGCCAGCATGTCACCATGAGCCATCTCCATACCTTCGAGCTGTTCTTTGACGACATCATCGACCGCGTTGATCAGTTTTTTCATCTCTCTCTTTTGTCCATGTGCTAAACGCTAATTATTGAGCTATCGATAAACACCCTGTGTTGGGAGACACAAGAGGGTCTTGAAACCGCCGGCACCAACAGAGTTTAGAAGCGACCTAACGCCACATAGAGCAGACCAGCGACAGCGGCACCGACCAGCGGACCGATTACCGGAATCCAGCTATAACCCCAGTCGGAGTCACCTTTGCCAGCGATCGGCAGAATCTGGTGAGCAATACGCGGGCCGAGGTCACGAGCTGGGTTGATGGCATAACCAGTGGGGCCACCCAAAGACAGACCAATACCCCAAACGAGGAAGGCCACCGGGATCAAGCCCAGAGCGCCAAGATCGACGGAACCAGCGACGTCACCCAGGTAGGCAGCTGGCTTAATCACGAAGATACCAAACATCAGCATGAAGGTACCCAGTGCTTCAGACAGGAAGTTGGCGGGGGTGTCGCGAATGGCTGGCGCGGTGGAGAAGACACCCAGCTTCAGACCTGGATCTTCGGTTTCCTTCCAGTGTGGCAGGTATTGCAGCCAAACCAGAACCGCACCAATGAACGCACCGATCATCTGACCGACAAAGTACAGTGGGACATCAGCCCAGGGGAAGGCGCCACTGACAGCCAAACCAAGGGTTACAGCCGGGTTGATATGCGCGCCACTGATGGAAGCGACGGAGTAGGCACCCACGAACACGGCCAAACCCCAGCCTGTGGTGATGACGATCCAACCGGAGTTCTGACCCTTAGACTTGTTCAACAGCACGTTGGCGACCACGCCGTCGCCCAACCAAACCAGAATAGCGGTGCCGATAATCTCAGCAATCCACGGTTGCATGATAGTTTTTCTCCTTGCGAGCAGTGTGAGTGTGTGTAACAGCTAGTAATAGGTCTTGTCGAATTGTGGTGGAAATGTGGCGATCTGTTCTTATAACGGACTCCTTTACTCCATGAACCTCAACAACCCGTAAGTGGCAGCGCGAAGCGTCACTTACTGGAAGTCAACAAGTGAAAGCAAAACACGTGGGATGAGTGCTATTTGGTTTTCCAGGCAGGGATTGTCGCGTGTCGGCGAACACAGACCACTCCCAAGAGATGGAGACAACGGCTGTTAGATTAGATGGTAGGCGGTAGGCTAGCTGCGGGGTGTGGCATACTCCGGTTCAGCGAGGCCGCCTGGTCGAGCTTGTTCTTGTCTTTCAACCAACCCTTGATCAAAGCAGCAGTTGGTTGTTGAGGAGTGTGCGAGATGGCGGACATTTTTCCAATCACTGCACACATGACCATTATAGGACAATGGTACTAGGCTGTCAATCAACCCTAATGAATTCTTCAGATTTATGACATCGAGCATTAAGAAAGCAATTTTGTTGATCCTCATATTGTTTAACCCACCCACTTGGCATGAGTTACGCAAGAGTTTCGTGATTCCGCTGCATCCGGTCCATATAATGAGAGGGGTTCGACCCCTTTCAAACAGATCAGGAGTAACACCTATGCAAACTGGCTTGATGATCCACAACTATAGCAATCCCACCGGCCTGACGAATCTCGGCCCCCAGCTTGGCCAGCTCGCGCAGGTCGCAGAACGATCTGGCTTCGAAAGCATCTGGCTTCTGGACCATCTTTTCCAGATGGAGATGGCAGGTTCATTGGATGATCCGATGCTCGAAGCCTATACCACCCTTGGCTATCTGGCCGCGCTCACTCAATCCGCTCAGCTCGGTGTGATGGTCACTGGTGTGATCTATCGTTATCCAGCCATGCTCGTCAAGGTTCTCACCACGCTGGACGTCTTGTCTGGTGGGCGTGCCTGGCTCGGGATTGGCGCATCATGGTACGAACGTGAAGCACGTGGCCTCGGCATTCCTTTTCCAAGCCTGAAGGATCGCTTTGAGCAGCTTGAGGAAACGCTGCAAATCACTCTTCAAATGTGGGGGTCAGACATCGCAGCCTATAACGGGACGCACTTCCAACTGGCTGAAGCACGCAACCGTCCCCAGCCTTTAAGTCAGCCGCATCCTCCCATTCTGATCGGCGGCACTGGGGAAAAGAAAACGCTGCGGATGGTGGCGCAATATGCCAATGCCAGCAACTTCGGGGGAGAGGTAGCCCTCGACGTGATCGCCCACAAACTCACCGTCTTGCAGGCCCACTGTGAGCGACTCGACCGTGACTACGACAGCATTCTGAAGACCGTCAATCGCTCGGTTGGGCCAGAGCAATCCAACGATGAGATCGGGTCGGTGGTTCAGCAGCTTGCCCAACTAGGTATCGGCAAGGTCATCTTTGTCCCGTCCAACCCTTATGACATCGCCTTCATCGAGCGATTGGGGCAAGAGGTCCTCCCCGCAATTGAATCTCTCTAAGCAGCGGCTGCGATGCAAGACTGCATGACATCCGCTAAGGTCGTTGGATCATCAACCACCCAGCGCGGTTCGATCTCCGTCAGAGCGTGGAGATGCTCGCGCGTGAAGGGAGTCGCGACAGCGATGACATTCATGCCCGCCGCAATGCCAGCCTTCACCCCTGATGGCGAATCTTCAATCACGATGCACTGGGCAGGTGCCACGCTCAATTCCTGGGCCACCAAGAGATAGATTTCCGGGTTAGGTTTGCCTTGCTCAACGTCATCGCGGGTCGCAATGAAATCGAAGCGGTCGCGCCAGACAAGAATCTCCAAGACGCGATTCGCCTGCTCACAGCGCGACATGGTCGCCAGTGCTGTCTTGCAGCCTTCGGCGCGGGCCGCTTCGAGCAGCGCCACATTATGCGGCCACTGGTTCTTGATGAGCACCTCAGGGTCGGCCAGCATCTGATGGTAAAACTCTAACCGTACCTGCACATAGGCTTGCCAAGGGCTTGAAACGCCGTATTGATCCATCATGGTCCTCGCCGCGTTTTCCAACGAGAAGCGTTCCACCAGCGCCAAGGCAACCTCACGGCGCGATAAGCCCACGACATCCTTGAAGGCCTCAATCACGGTCTCTTCGTCTAGCTGATAGGGGCAGAGTTTGACAGCCGCCTTCGCATACGATAGCGCTTTAAGGCGTTCGGTCTGTACCAGCGTGCCATCGAGGTCAAAAATAACTGCTTCAATCATGATTGTTGTTCCTTAGCGCGTCCGCTTGATGAAGTCGAGAATGATCTCAGCCAGCCGCTCACCCTGATCCTCTTGCAGGAAATGCCCCGCGTTGTTGATCGTGACATGCGCTTGTCCTTTCGCCCCAGGAATGCGCTGCTGCAAGATCGCCGCGGCAGGCCGCGTAATTGGATCGCTGTCGCCAAAGGCCGTCAGGAAGGGTTTCTCCCAGCGTTCGAGCGTGCCCCAAGCCGCCCGATTCTCCGCTGCCCCGGGGTCATCTGGTTTGATGGGCACGAGCATTGGAAAGACCTTGGCACCGGCCTTGTATCGATTATCCGGGAAGGGCGCTTCATAGGCGGCTACAACCTCCGGCGCAAGCGGTGTGGCTGTCGCGGTGTTCAGAATACGCGCAACGGGCAAACCCGGCCCAAGTTGGGAGAAGGCACGCCAGGCCATGAAGGCACGCGACATGGGGGTCTCTCCCGTTGGGAGGAAGGTGTTGGCTGCAATAACGCGCTCGAATCGATGCGGCTGTTCACCAACCAGTCGCAAGCCCAACAGGCCACCCCAGTCCTGGCAAAACAACGTGATGCCTTGCAACTCTAGAGACTCCACGAAATGGTTCAGCCAATCCATGTGCCGCTGATAACTATAGTCACTCTGCTGAAGCGGTTTATCAGAGCGCCCAAAGCCAATCAGGTCGGGCGCAATCACCCGATACTCCGCCGCAACAATAGGGGGAATCATCTTACGATACAGAAAAGACCAGGACGGCTCGCCATGAAGCATCAATACTGGTGGCGCTTCTGGCGGACCTTCGTCAACATAGTGCATTCGTAGGTTATCACCATCCCCAGCAGGCACCTCCAGATACTTCGGCGCAAAAGGATAATCTGGCAGATTGTTGAAGCGGTCGTCGGGGGTTCGTAGAAAGTCCATGAGCTGGCTCCTGGCTGGGTGTTAATCAGGTTGGAGTATAACTTACGAAGATAATCTGCTCAGGTGTAAGCTTACAACCCTGAGGTACAATGCGCAGCAATGACAGGTAAAGCACGGACAACTATGCGAGCCAAAGCCATCCTCATCCTCTTATTAGCCACCATGTTAAGGGGTGGAGAGCTCAGCCTCCCGGCGCAATCGGTGGCGGCCCAGGCCAGCGCCCCGGATACGCTGCGCCTGCTCGACCAGCTTGAAGGTTATGGCATCGCCATCACCCGTAACGACATGGCCGATCCAGAGGCCACTTTAGCCGTCTTCCTCGCACAAATCGAGACCCTGGCCCAAGGCGTTCGGACGGCCATCCAGCGGTCGGTTAGTGAGAATGGTTTGCTCGCCTACGGCCTGCTGGATGTCCCACCGGGTCCGCAAGATGCCTTTCAACGGGTTTTTGGCCGCAGCGTGGTCGAAATCTATGAGGGCCCATTCATCCCGTATACCGACTTTCTCGGACGCCACACCGGTAATCAGATTCACCTGGCTGGCTCGCGCCTGGAACGAGGTGGTGTCTACAGCACCGATAACACCTACCGGCAGCGGGTAGTGACCATCAGCGGGCTCGAATTGATCGCTCATGAGTTTGCTCACTCCCTGACCTGGCGAGCCTATTTCTTCCAACTCTCCGATTTCGATGAAACCCAAGACTATGCCAACACCATGCTGGGCGTCAACGTCGGCGAGTATGCGTATGGTGTCGAGCGCTTGGACCTCTACGCCTGGCAGGCTGAGGTCACGGCTGATGCCATCGCAAGTTGGGCGCTCGGCCAGGATAGAGGCGGCGCCACCGATGACTTCATGCGACAGGTGTTGGCTTCGTTGCAAAACTGATGATTCATCGTCGATCTATTTTGGTGCTGCTCATTGTGCTAAGCATGCTCGGCACAGCCGCGTGTCGCTCTGCCCCTCAGCCGCCTGATAGAGTATCTTCCCCGACGTCCACGAGGGAAACCGCTCCGACAGAAGCCCCAGCTACCCAGGTAGACGCGACAGCGCCAGCCTCCCCTGCACCCAGCCCTAGCCAAACACCCACCACTTTTCCGCTTGATCCACCCCCTGCCCGCGACTTCTTCGACACAGCTGTCGCTGATGACTTCCTCTTCTCACCGACCGATGTAGCGAACTGCAATCTACCTTGCTGGCAGGGCCTGCGCGTCGGCGCATCCTCAACGCAGGCTGTTCAAGCCGTATTTTCGGATCAACTTGGTCTGGGTCCGCTTGACCTCATTAGAGATAATCCAGTTCGTGGACGCTACAATTATCGAGACGATGTTCCGGAGGCCATCCCACCTGATGGTTACCTCATTACAGGGCAGGAGTGGCGCTTTTTCGGTCCCGATCTGGACTTCGCTGCCTATGCTCTGTTAAACCTTTCGACTGATCGTCTGGCTTCACTGAGCTTTGTGTGGCGCTTTGGCGCTTATCGTGTGCCGACGGTGCAGCGCGCTGTCGATGAACTTGGGCCACCCGACCAGATTCTCACCTTTGCCTTGAGCCAGTTGATCCCTGAAGATGTCTCCAAGCTCCAGTCTGTGCCTCTTGTGCTCGTCTATGACGAAGGTATGCTGCTGAGCTTCAATCTACCCCAAAGCGAACGCCCTGATGGGCGCTTCGAAGTCTGCCTGAATGAGCTGCCGCTTTTCGGCAGCGTCCATCTGACTGAACCAATCTCTGATCTTGCCGACCTTACAACCACTCAGGCAGCGACCTTTGGCTGGCTGCTGAACGGTCGAAACCAAATCCTGGGCGACCTGCCGACCGAACTGAGAATCAGTCTCGACGCTGCAACTCAAGCGATCGAGTCAGGCGGCTGCTTGCTGCGGCGCGATCCCTGAGTTGACCGCCTGCTCTACAAGCGATTGGTAGCCCTGGCGATATATTAGAGAGGCCCTGCTCATGGAAAACGTCCCAACCCGGCCCAGGATCATCTTGGTAGCCCAAACGCTCGACTATCGGCAGGTGGCACGCGAAACTCTCACAACAGAAGACGTATTCTTAGAGATCGGCTGTGCTGGCGGCGAATGCACGACGCTCTTGGCAAAGGATGGATTCAAAGGACTAGCCCTTGATCATACCCCGGACTTAGTGGCCAGGGCGGCTGAGAGGGTCGCGCACTATCCGCAGATCACGGTGGCTGAGCTAGACGCGCGGGACATCGCAGAGCTGCAACGTCTTTGCCCAAGGCCTACGGTGATCCTAGTTGACATCGGTGGTACCGAAGCACTGGACAAAGTTGCCTCGCTCCTGCGTCTGCTGTTCAAGAGCTTCCGCCCGCGCCTCTACATTGTAAAATCGCGCGAGCTTGCCCTCCTGGCTGATATGATCCAAGAGGTACACCTCCCAGACCGACCGCCGGCCATTTCCCCCTTGGAGATGCGTGAGGTTCAACATCAACTGATTGATCTGAGCCACAGCAGCGTGATCAATGATCGTCTGTTCGCTCTCAAGCGGCTGCGCTCTTATTTGGAAAAAAAGGAGGTATTGGAGCGAGTCCAGCAAATGACGGCTGATGAAAGCAACAGTGTGCGTCGATTAGCCCAACACACGCTGAGGCACTACGAAACATCAGATGAACCAAATTGACATAAGAGCAGCCTGCTGGAACTACTCGGCAGCTTGACTTCTCTTGGGCGCTTGTACTTCTTCAAGACCAGCGTCACCGATCGCGATCTGCGCCATCTGGCGAGCTTACCTTGGCTCCAGGCCTTGCATGTCAGTTCCACTCAGCTCGCGATGATGCCGGTGAAACGCAGAGCTAGACATCTGTCCACAAAAACAAGCCTGATTTCCTAGTCCCTTTTACGATCTCACCTGCTACAATAGCCGACGAGTTAATGCACACTTACAGAAAGGATGACGCCATGCGTCGACCCATCCGTAGTTTCATCATTTTCTTATTGGCTTTATTCCTTGTCACTCTTCCCGCCACGGCTCAAACCGAGAACAAAGTCGTCGGCACCGGCACGCCTGAAAGCTGCACCGAGCAGGCCCTCCGTGATGCCATCGACGGCGGCGGAAGCATCAGCTTTGACTGTGGGGGCGGTGACGTCACGATCACCCTCACTGAGGAGTTGTTCTTTCAGGACTACGACACCTTGATTGATGGTGGTAATCGCATCACCCTACAGCCAGCAGGGCCCGGCATTCGTGTGGTCTACTTCCGCACCTGGGGCTTCGATGCGGCTCGAACACTCGTCTTGCGCAACCTGAGCATCACCGGCGCTAGCCGCAGCGGCCCCGGCGAGGAATCCAATGGTGCGGCGATCTATGCTCGCAGTCAGGCAGCCAACTTCGAGGTAGATATCCCCACGCTGATCCTGCAAAACGTCACCATGACCAACAACGTCTCGACCCAAACGTCCTCATCCGGCAACGGCTATGACTTCGGTGGCGGTGCCGTCTATATTCTCGGTGGCCAGTTGACTGTCCAGAACAGCACCTTCATCAATAATCGTTCTGATGGCGGTGCGGGCGGCGCACTGCACGGTCTGGGGAGCAGCATCCTGATCGAAAACAGCTCCTTCCAGGACAACGCGGCCACCAAGATGAGCGGCGATACTGGCAACAGCGGTTATGGTGGTTCCCTCTATGTTGATGGCACGCTGCGTCAGGGCGAAAGAAGCATCCAAATTGTCGGCAGCACCTTCACTGGCAACACAGGCGAGAACTCCGGCGGGGTGGCCTACGTCAACCTCTATAGTGATCGCGGCAGCTTCTTCAGCGTAGACAGCAGCACCTTCCTCAACAACACCGTCAGCAACGGTCAGACGGGTTGGGGCGGCGCCTTGGCCGGTGGTGGTA
>JAADYZ010000377.1 GCA_010092775.1 Chloroflexota bacterium | reverse complement strand
GTAATGACCATCGTCGGAGCCAGGTCTTCTAGCACGTCCTGCTTGATGTCATAGACGGCTATGGCTTCGCTGAGAGCCTGCTTCACTGCCCGATCAATCTCCGCGCTGCTGCCCTCAAATGACAGTTTTGGGCTCGTGCAAATGGGAAGGGTCTCTACACCGGGTGGAAAGTCGCACTCATGGGAGCGGCCTACCAACTGCTCCCGAAAGCCGAGGGCAGAGACGATCTCCGTGGCACTAGGAATCAGCGACACAATTCGCTGCATGGTTGTCTCTCTTTCTGAGGGCGCGCTTTCAAGCGTTTCGGGTCAATCAGTTGCCGCGCCGGAATGATTATACCTGCTGGAGGGCCAAATCGATGTTAGTAAGTTTAGCGTCGAGCCCGACGCATTGCATTTTGCCTGGTGAGCATTTGCCCTGAAACACTGCGGGGTTTTGCAGGCGATTTGGCAGCACGGTATACTGGACGGTGTTCGTTTGAATCGGGGCGTGGCGCAGCTTGGTAGCGCGCACCGTTCGGGTCGGTGAGGTCGTGGGTTCAAATCCCGCCGCCCCGACAGACCCAAAAGCCGCTGAAATCAATCAGCGGCTTTTTGATTCCGCTTCGCTTCCTGCCATAAGAGATCGAGTTCCGCCAAATCGAGGCTGCGCATGTCTTGACCTCGTTCGCGTACACGCCGCTCCACGTAGGTGAAGCGCTCGTAGAAGCGCCGATTGGCAGCGCGCAGGGCCTCTTCTGGGTCGATCTTGAGCCAGCGAGCCAACACAGCCGAAGCAGCCAGCAGATCACCGACCTCGTGAAACTGCTCCGCGGGTGTTTCGGCGGCCAGCACTTCAGCCAGTTCCTCGCGAACCTTATCGACCACACCGTTCAAGTCTTCCCAGTCGAACCCGACGCGAGCAGCCCGCTGATCGTAGGCGAAAATCTGAGGCAGGGCAGGCATGGAACGCGCCACACCATCCAGAATGCTGCGTTCGCCCTCACCCTTCTGAGCGCGCTCCTGTGCTTTGATCGCTTCCCAATTGACGATGACCTGGTCCGAAATCCCATTGACATCGGTGTCGCCCCAAACGTGTGGGTGGCGTCGTTTCAACTTGGTATCAACGTACTGAATAACGTCGGACATGGTGAACTCATCGTCTTCGACGGCAATCTGAGCATGAAGAACCACTTGCAGAAGGAGGTCGCCCAATTCCTCCTTTAGCGCCTCGGCATCACCGCTGTCGATAGCGTCCACAACCTCGAACGTCTCTTCAATAACGTAGGGGCGCAGAGACTCATGGGTTTGCTCGCGATCCCAGGGGCAGCCGTCAGGGGCACGTAGATGGGCAATTGTGTCCTGGAAGCCCTCAAAGCTGCTGACAACCCGTGAGCGATCGTCATATGGGAGGATATAGAGAGAGCTGAGGTGTGCCAGGTCTTGCCGGTCTAGCTCGTAGAGTGGAAGCGTTCGCACATTCATCTGATCGGTCCCGGCGCTGTGGACCAAGGTAATCGGGTGTTGCTCAGGATACTGGTTCATTAGCGTCAGTTTGACATCAGAGGCGACCATCCGACTATATAACTGGGCTATCAGTGCCGGATAATCCGGGTTGATGGGCGGGTGATACGCGGCGGCTATCTCTAATGCATCCAGCAATTGGAGGCCATCCCCCGCGTCCGTCCCCAGGGCAGCCAGCGTCGGTTCGATGAAGCTGAGGCCGCTGATAATGCGTGTCTGGATGTTTTTTTCTCTACATACCGCAAGCAGATGCGAGACGGTTGATTCGGCAACCATGGGGTCGCCAGGGACCGCGTAAAGAACCTGATCGCTCTCAGCGTGGGCGGCAATCAGTCGCTCCAGGATGCCAGCGTAGACAGCACGAAAGTCCGCGACAGCCTCATAGATGTCGTCAAAGTCAAGGTAGGTCGGGCCTTCGGGCAGGTGCGGAACCGTAGGATGGATGCGGGTGCGCAAATGGACGATTGTCGCTGCGCTCAGAACTTGCCACGCTTCTCGCGTGATCTGACCTGGATTTCCTGGACCTAAGCCGACGATGGTGATCATGGTTGCCTTCTCCCCTTGTGTCAGGCGCTACGAAGGGATTATGACGTTTTGAAGGCAAGCACGCCAAAGGCCTCCGGGCGGCGCTTGATGCGCTCGAAGCCAGCCTCACCCAGGCGCTTGATCACGCCGCGCGTCACCCCTTGCCCTGATTTGCTATCAGGATCACCAATGTAGTGAAAGAGCCGCCCGCGATGCGTCAAGACCCGATACAGCTCACGGTAGAAGTCCGTCGAGTAGAGGTCGCCAGCCAGGCTGAAAACGGGCGGATCGTGGATGATGGTGGAGAAGCGGCTGCTGTCAGCCTCTTCGACGACGTCAAACACATCACCAACGAGCAAGCTAATCTTCGGGTTGTCAAATAGGTCCTGCGACCAGGGATTGAGCCGACAGATTTCCAGTGCGGCGGGATCAAGCTCGACAGTCGTGACCTGCTCAGCCAGTTTGGCCGCCTCAATTGCCGTGTAGCCGAGGCCAGTGGCCGTATCCAAAACCTGACCGGTCGGACGGGCCGCCTTGATCTTGGCCAGGGTATCGCGCAGCGGGTCGGTATTCTTGATGCGGTGCATCGGCGTGCCGGAGACCAATGTCGTCGGTGCAGAGGGGGTTGGGTAGAGGCTCCGCAGCCAATTGGTATGTTCCGAGAACACGCGGATTTCCGCGAGATTCCCAGCATCCCACCGGAAGCACTTGTTCTCCTCCGACGCAATCAATCCGAGTTGATCCCAGCTCAGATGGTGGCCATCAGGCAATTGAAGGCCCACCTCATTGAGCAGCAGTGTCTGGCGGCTGCGATTCAGATCAAGGGAACTTTCAACCTGATCCAGCCCTGCCTGCTGAGCCTGTAGACACTCTTTGGCCTGGAAGTGAGATAGGACGATCACGGGTGTGCTGTGCTTCCAGAACACGCAAGGCCGGTCAGGCGACCCTGATCCGGCTGATTGCGTTCGATTTTGCAGTTGTTAAGCACCGACGCGACTAGCGCTTGGTATAGGTCGGCGCCTTACGGGCACGCTTGAGGCCTGGCTTCTTGCGCTCTTTGGCGCGAGCGTCGCGCGTCAGGAAACCGGCCTTACGAAGCTGTGGGCGCAGGGTTTCGTCGTATTTGAGCAGGGCCCTCGACAGACCCAAAACGACCGACCCGACCTGCCCCGTCACGCCGCCGCCGCGCACCTTCACAGTGACGTCCATCTTGGAGCGTAGCCCAACCACATTGAGCGGCTTCATTGTCATATCGGCGTCACCAATGCGCGGGAAGAAGACTTCCAGCGGTTTATCGTTGACGGTGACTACGCCGCTGCCACCTGGATAGACTCGAACGCGTGCTGTGGAGGTCTTGCGACGCCCCACACCTTCAAAGTATGTCTGATCTGCCATGATGTGTCCTCACTACGCCTCAATCTCAAGCGGTTCCGGCATCTGCGCTTCGTGCGGATGCTCTGGGCCTGCGTAGACTTTGAGCTTCTTCAGTTGGTGGCGGGCCAGTTTATTCTTTGGGAGCATCAAACGGACAGCCCGCTCGATGACACGCTCCGGGAATTTGGCCAGCATCTCGCGCAGATTGCGCTGATAGAGACCGCCTTGATAGCCTGAGTGACGATAGTAGATCTTGTCGTCGAGGCGGTTGCCGGTCACGTGAATCTTTTGAGCATTGACCACAATAACATAGTCGCCCGTATCCACGTGAGGGGTAAAGGTTGGTTTGTGCTTGCCACGCAGGATCGGCGCGATCTGTGAGGCAAGACGCCCCAGAGTCTTGTCGGTGGCATCTACGATGTACCACTTGCGCTCGATCTCGCCGGGTTTTGCCACGTATGTCTTCTTCAACGTCTCTCACTCCTCTTCTTCATACTCGACCGCCATCAGGGTCAAGCCGTGTGGCGGTGCAGGTGGACGGCTGTGCCGTCGATCTCGGGCCGCCAGGGCGGCTTCAAATTCATCTACAGACAGGTCCCCCTGCCCTACTGCCACCAGGGTCCCTACCAGGTTGCGCACCATCCGATAGAGAAAGGCATTCGCCTTGATCGTGAAGCGGTAGTCGCTTTCCGTCTGGCGCAGCCAACTGGCCTGATGCACCTGTCTGACTGTGCTGCTGCCGTGCGTCGGCTGGCCAAAGGTTGCAAAGTCATGCTTGCCCAACAGACTTTCGGCTGCCTTACACATTAGCCCCAGGTCCAGTTCTCTAGGCACCCGCCACCAGCGCCGCCGCCGCAGCGGGTCCCGTAGCGGCGACACCCAAACCCGATATTCGTAGGTCCGGCTCAGGGCATCGAAGCGCGGGTGAAACTCCGCCGCCGCAGGAACCAGGCTCATCAAGGCGACGTCGTCGGGCAGGTGCGCGTTCAAAGCTCGCTGAAGCGCTTCGGTCGAATGCCTCCACGCCTGTCTCTTATACACATCT
>JAADYZ010000048.1 GCA_010092775.1 Chloroflexota bacterium | reverse complement strand
GATCGTAGAGCGACTGCTCAAACAAGTCTGGCCGAGTGGTCACATCTTAACCCTTGAGGACAGCCAAATAAAGGTCAAACGGCGCTCAGGCGAGCAAGCCGAGATCGTCTGGAATCAACATGTAAACGCCTTAGCCTGGCACTTTGAGATTCGCAAGGTCAGGACGCGTGTGCCGCGTGGTTGGTATTGTGTCGCCCTGCAACTGAATCAAGACGACGAATCCCTCGCCCTCTACACTTTGATCAAACCAGATGAGGCGCAGGCACTCCCTTTGTGGCAGCACTTCGAACAGCTCATTTCCCGCAAACGCCCACCCAGAAAAGCAGGCGACGACGGTCCTACCCTCAAAGAGGTGACCGCACAAGAACAGCTATGGATCGCTGAAAAAGAACGCTGGGAGGTCGGCCTTGAGATGACACCTGAGGACTTCGCTGCCCTGTTGCAGGTCCTCGCGAAGCGCGATCTCCATTGGCTAAGTCGAGCCGCTTCGACTTGATTTTGCAGTCGAGCCGCTCGACTGGCTAAAATCACCCCCTAGGCGTTTCAATCAGGTGAAGCGTCATGGTATGGGAGGGAGACCCACGTGCGTATCGCGATTTGCTCCGACATCCACGACAACATCTGGAAACTTGAGAGCGCTCTGCCCGGCATGAATCGAGCTAATGTACTCATCTTCTGTGGGGACTTTTGTGCACCCTTTACCCTCACACAGATTGCTCACGGCTTTGAAGGGCCGGTTCACGCGGTTTTCGGCAACAACGATGGCGATCAACATCTGCTGATGAAGATGGCAGGCGAAGCGAGCACAGTCACCCTGCATGGACAGTTCGCAGACATTGAGGTGGGTGGCCTCCACATCGCCGTCAACCATTATCCGGAGATCGCCAAGAGCGTTGCTGCGGGTGGAGCATATGATGTCGTTTGTTTCGGCCACGATCATACGCTGCACGAAGAGCAGGTCGGTGAGACCTTGCTCCTCAACCCCGGTGAAATCATGGGGAGATTTGGTCGCAGCACTTTCATGCTGCTCGAATGCAGCGACCGTAGTGTGACTGTCCACGATGTCGAGTGAGGGTCAGCCACCCCACACAGACCTGCCCGTGCCGTCGGGTGCCTTTGTTGCACCCGCTGTTGCCCAGGGCTGTCTGGTTGGCCTGGGGATGACCTTGGGTTTTGGCCTCCTTGGCGTGATGACCTATTTTGCCCTCAGCTTGCTGGGGCTTCCAACCAACATTGCACTGGTTATCGCCATTCCCATTGGCCCAATTGTTGGCACGCTGGCCATCGTTGTGGTTATGCTGCGCCGCTCCAAGCAACAAGCCGATCTCTATCTTCAGCGTATCCAAGAAAAACATGAAGCCGCTACACGGGACGAATCTGAAACGCTTTCTTCGTGACTATCGGCGGCAGAATCCGGTCACGGTTGACTTGGCGCTGATGCTCCACAGCGTGACCTATCCGGTTAACGTTGGCTCCCTGTTCCGGATCGCAGATGCGACCAAGGTTTCTTTGATGCTCCTGGCCGGTGCGACCCCCAGCCCACCCCAAGCGCCCATCAGCAAGGTTGGTCGTGACAAAGACAGGGTAGTCCCTTGGCGCCACGAACCAGACCCAGAAGCTGCCGTTTTGGCCTTGCATGAGGCGGGATACACACCGATTGCGCTAGAACTCACCGAAGACGCACATCCCTATTTTGAGGTGGAGTATCCACCCCATGTTGCGCTCATCGTTGGCAACGAGGATCATGGCGTCTCGAAAGATGTGCTTCAGCATTGCCAAACCACAGTATTCGTTCCGATGTATGGCAAGGGCCTATCGCTGAACGTCCACGTATCAGCAGCGGTCGTCCTCTATCAGATTTTGCACCAGCCGGAGTTTCTTGACTCAGAGGCGTAGACCATGTTCAGGTACTTGCCGTTTGAGGATTTGTCGCGCCAGCGAACGGCTCATCAGCTTGGGAACGCCGTCCAACTCAGCGGATGCTGTTGCAGTGGAGAGCTGCTTGAATAGAGGTTTGAAGCGCACATCGCCAATTTGTGGCTCACCGTCCACAAGCACCATGCTCAAATCTGTGCGGCGCGCTCGCAGTAAGGCCTCATACGGCCCTTCATCACCCAAGCGGATGATTATTAAGTCAGCCGCCCCCCCCGGTCGGAGGCGGCCCGCGTCGGGCAGACGCAGTAGTCGTGCGGCATCTGTGGTCACCATCTGAGTGATCAGGCGAGCAGACAACCCACTCTCGCTTTGCGCCCTCTTCATTTCTGCAAAGAGATCTGTCGAACCAGCCACTCTCGGTCCGGTCCCTAAGGCAATCCGAGAAAGAAGCGGCTCTCGAAAGCGTGTTTCACCCAACAGGTAAAGATTGCTCGTTGGGCACCAAACCAATCCCGCTCCTGTTTCGAGTAGTCGGTCCATGTCTTCCGGTAGCATTCCTAGCCCATGAACGATCACACTGTTCTCGACCAGACAACCGAGTTGGTCGATGCGAAACAGTCCCTTCTCCGATTCATCGGTGAACCCTTCAGCTATCCGGATGAGCCAGGGTGCATCCGGTGGTGTCGCATCAAAAGATGCGCCAATCTCTGCGTCTGAATGGCGTTCATCCGACCAGCCATAACGGGCCACAGTTTTCACCGGAAACCAGCGGGCGTCAAGGCTGCGGTCATGAGGCCCTTGGTGCAAGACCGTCGTTGCGCCTGACAGCAGGTTCTTGAGCCCTCCTGAGAAGAGCTTATCGGCGTGGGGCAGTGCGCTCAGCCGCGCCAACTTCCGCGATTGCAGTGCATCGCTTAAGTCAGCATACCACTCCACCGCGTCATCATAACGATCACGAAGCTTGACCGCAGTGAACACATTCCAGTCCAGCCGGTCGTAGCCGTTGATCAAGCCAGGGAAGATGGCGTAACCATTCAGGTCAAAGACCCCATCACCTGGCTGTGGTGAGCCGCCAAGGCTGGCGATCGATGAGCGCCCGATCCGGAGGGTCAGGCGGCGCGGGCCATCGGGCAGCATGAGGAAAGCACCAGTGAGGGCTACAGTCATAGGCTGCATTATAACAGCGTTGACAAAGGCCAGAGCCATCTGTATAGTCGATCTCGACTACTCTGCACAGCCACAAAGAGGATACTATGATCAAGATTGTAACGGTTGAGCAAATGCAAGCTATTGAGCAGGCCGCCGACGAAGGGGGCCTGAGTTACGACGAGATGATGCAAAACGCCGGGCGCGGCCTGGCGGAAGTGATCAAGCAGTTCATGGACTCCCAGAATGTCGAGCAGCGGGTTGCTTTCTTGATCGGCAAGGGCAATAACGGCGGTGATGGCTTGGTCGCCGCGCGCCTTCTGAAAGAAGAAACCGATGTACAGGTAGGCTGCTATCTACTGGAGCCGCGCGCCGAGGACGATGCGATCTTCACTGCTACACGCGATGCGGGCGTCTTTCTGGCCGATGCTGTCAACGATCAGCGCTATCGCATTCTGCGTACTCTGGTTGAGAACGCCGACATCCTTGTCGACGCCGTGCTCGGTACAGGTACGCAGCTCCCGCTCAACGACGAGGTTGCCAAGTTCCTCAAGCAGGCGGCTGGCGCGTTGCGCACCGAGCCAGTCTACGACCCCATGCTCACCTGGCCGACCGATGTCTCTATGTCCGTCGCGCCCAAAACCCTGGTGATCGCTGCGGACTGTCCTTCAGGCTTGGACTGTGACACCGGTGAGATTGCCCCTGAAGCAATACCGGCTGACTTAACGGTGACCTTTGCAGCGGCCAAGCGTGGCCACATGCTCTTCCCTGGGGCTGCCTCCGTCGGAGACCTGGTGATCGTTGACATTGGGATCTCGCCTCGCCTTGAGCCGCTCGCCAACGTTGAGCTGGAGATGCTCACCGGGCGGGCCGTCCGCGAGATGCTGCCCCGGCGCTCGCGCGACGGGCATAAGGGGTCCTTTGGTACGGTCGGCGTGATTGCTGGTTCCGTCAATTACACGGGGGCAGCCGCACTCGCCGGTGAGGCCGCCTATCGCGCTGGGGCAGGGCTGGTCCGCATGGCCGTTCCCACAAGCATCTATCCCATTTTGGCTGGACAACTACGGGAGGCCGTGTGGCTGATGCTCCCGCATGAGATGGGCGTCATCCGCAGCAGTGCAGTGGAGGTCTTCCGCAAGGAGGCGGGCGAGATGGATGCCCTATTGATTGGTCCTGGGCTGGGCCGTGAAGACGAGACGGCTCAGTTCATCAGCGATTTGCTGCTGGGCTCAGAAAAAGCCGCCCGTAAACCACGTGGTCGGATTGGTTTCTCAGCCCAGGCAGACCCTTCCGGCGCGGCGACCAACCAGGAATCGGCGTTCACGTTGCCCCAGAAGCTTGTGATCGACGCTGACGGTCTCAATCTACTGGCAGAGATGGAGAAGTGGCACGAAAGCCTTCCTCAACAGACGGTCCTTACCCCTCATCCAGGTGAGATGGCACGTCTGACCGGCTTGGATCGTGATGACGTTCTGGCCGACCGGCTAGGGCTGGCCAAGACCAAGGCGGCGGAGTGGGGGGCTACAGTAGTGCTGAAAGGAGCATTTACGGTGGTCGCGTCACCTGATGGACGTGTTGCAGTGGCACCTTATGCGACTGATGCGCTGGCCACCGCGGGTACTGGAGACGTGCTGGCTGGGATCATTGTGGGTTTGATGTCACAGGGAGCCGATGCCTTTGAAGCCGCAGCGGCTGCAACCTATTTGCATGGCTCTGCCGGAGAAATGGCCGAGCTCATTCTAGGGCCTCGCAGTGTACTGGCCAGTGACGTGCTAACCTACATCACAGACGCCTTCTCTAACCTTTAAGAACAAATCAGGGACCGTCTTCGTTCACGGTCCCTGATCGTCTTGTCTGCCTCGCGCTGATGAACTAGCCAGCAGCGCCTTCGTCGCGTGCTTCCTGTGCGCCCTGAATACCCTGTTCGATCGCATCAGTCACGCGATGTTGCAGGTCTTCGGCCTGGGCACGGATGTCTTCCAAGGCCGCTTCAGCATTGGAGCGGAATTTCTTGATTTCATCGTTGGCGGAATCACGGAGTTCGATGCTCTTGTCGCGAATCTGGGCGCGGGTTTCCTCGCCAGACTGCGGGGCCATCAGCAGCGCAACCGCCGCTCCGACCAAACCACCGAGCACAAAACCAGATACGAACGCACCAAAATCTGCACCACTGTCGCTCATTATTTGTTTTCTCCCTTGTCTAAGTTCTTCGACTTTGAGTTTGTAGGGTCGCCTTCGGACGGACCTGAAGCCCCTCCGGTAGAGCCTTCTTGAGTTTGCGGGTCGTCTTCTGTCGCTGCGGCCTGTGGCTGACTTCTTGCCCCGGTGACAGATGCGGCCGCCGCAGCGGCTGCCGCAAACCCCGCTGCTTTGCGGATCGCCTCAACATTGCCGACCACCTTGCCGAGGCCGCGTAAGGCTGAGTTGGCCTTCAACACCGGATCGACCAGATGCTTGCTGACAAAGACGGCCGTGCCGCGCACTGTTTCAACCGTTTCCTGGGTCGAACTAATGATTGGCTGCACCTCAT
>JAADYZ010000376.1 GCA_010092775.1 Chloroflexota bacterium | reverse complement strand
GTCATACTCAACCAGCACACCTGGCACACTGCGGCCATAGCTAACGACCCGCCCATCTGCCGACCAACTCACTGGGCCCAGCAGCGTCCCGCTGAAATCCACCCGATTGACCAGCAAGTTCCCCGTCGCTGCATCAACGATCTGGAAGGCACCATGACTGAGCGTCATCGCGAGCAGGCGGTTGTCTGGGCTAAAGGCCATCGAAAAGGCGCCGCCAGAGGATTGGCGCTGCGTCCAGAGCAGCGCCCCGTCGCTTGCATCGATCAACGAAAAGCGCTCAAGCCCAGCCAGCGCGACAGTGCGACTGTTGCTGCTAAAGGCGACAGCGCGTAACGCGCGATCGCGAAACCTGAGAATGTGCTGCCCCTCCACCGACTCGGTATTGATGAGGTGAAGCTGAGTCTGTCCCACAATCAGCGCGGCCAGGGACCCATCTGGGCTGATGGCTACATCGCGGATGTCTGCCTCATACTGGCGCTGCCAGCGCAGCTCAAAGCGCGACGGGTCAATGCCCAACAACATCTGATTGATGCCGACCAGCAGCAGGTTCCCGCTCGCTGCGATGACCACATCGTCTGGCTGCCCCAGGCCCAAACGCATAATCGCTTCGCCTGCATCAATCTGCATAGCCAGACTATCGCTGGCTGTCGGCGGCCTTTCGACAGAAGCAGGGTAGATGGCCTGGTAATCGAGGGTGGCTGTGGGCGGCGCTGCTGTCGGCGGTGGCGGTGCATCACTGCGAGCGCAGCCCAACAGCAAGCCCACTGCGAACAGACAGATAGCTAAAATCATGCGCTGCATGCCTGAATTTCTCCCCGTATCTAGTCGTCTAAGGACCACAGCCAGACCGTCCCATCATAGTCGCTGGTGGCAAGCAGTTGGCCATCCCAAGAGATCGCGAAGGCGCGCACCGCGTGACTCACCGCGACTGGTTCAGCTTCCCCTGACAAAAACTCACGCATGAAGCCAATATAGACCTGGCTTCCCATCAACAGGCCTAAACGCACCCCATCGGGATGCCACATGATCTGGTCAGGCGGGCCGGGCAGCCGCTCATGCAAGCTAAATTGATCGACACGACTCTCCATCATAAATGACAAGAACTCAGTCAGATAGATCTCACCCGACTGCGTTGCCATCGCAACGCCCAATCCCCCTGGAAACCAGTAAATATCGCCTGCAACGGCGTCATCAGGGGTGATGTTGGCCCCGTCAAAGATCGGGGTGCTGCCGACAGCATCATAGCGGCTGATGCTCTCAGCGCTGCTCACAAAGATGCGACCGAGGTCATTCGGCATGCGGGTGACGAGCAGCCGTTCACGATGCTGAATCGACCGGTCCAGCAGCCCCGTCTCGGTGTTCCACACCCTAATCTGTGCATCGTCCCCACCCGATACCAGGTAGCTGCCGTTCGGGCTGAAGTCCAATGTGTTGACATCATCACTGTGGCCATAGAAGCGCTGCTGAGGGCTGCGTGTTTCGAGGTCCCAAAGGGTGATGGTGCCATCACGACCGCCAGAAGCCAGCATCCGACCATCCGGGCTAAAGGCCAGTGCGTCGACGTTGTCATGCCAATAGGCGATCAGCCGCCCGTCAATCCTGCCACTGTTGACGTCCCACCGGAGGAGTTCGCCGTCCTCGCCCAGCCCAATCAGAGCGCTGTCGTTCAGCCAGGCCAGCTTGATCACAGGCGATGCTGCGCCGGGTAGATGGCGCAGCACCCGATCTAGTCCGGCGCTTTCGATCGTCACCTGACCCTCTGCGGTGATGCGCGCCGCCCGCGATCCATCCGGCGAGAAGGCAACCAGACGCCCCGCTGATTGGCTGATCTGCTGGCTCGCTAAATCGAAGTGGAGCAGTTCGCGTGCAGCAATCCGTGAGAAGGTGATGCTCTCGCCGTCTGGTGCCCAGGCCGCATAGTTCAACAAGGCGCCGTTTTCATCCACCCAGTTCACGACGATCTCGCCCGTCTCAGCGTCAAGCACCTGAAACACCCCTTGATTCCAGGTGGCCGCGACCCGGCTGCCATCCGGGCTGAAAGCCATGCTGAAGGGCCCGCTGTAAGAGATGCGCCGTTCCCACAGGGTTTCTTGTGTGGCGATGTCCCAGCGGGTCAGCAAGCCAGTTCCGGCAAACAGCAAGGTCTCGGAGGCGCGGTCAAAGCTCATCTCGCTCATGCTGCGCGCCTCAAAATCGATCTCCGCGATCAGATCACCCGACGCAGCCGCCAGGACCAGGCCTTGCGACCCATTGCCAGACAGCGCGATCCGCTGGCCATCGGGACTGCCGGTGATGCTCTCGACGTCAAAGGGGAGGCTGCTCTGCCACAGCAGATCGAAGTGCAGGGCGTCGAAGGCCAGCACTTCTTCATTCACCGCCAGGACTACCTGCTGACCAGCCAGAGTCATGCGCAGGTCATCCGGGTCGCCGAGACCCAAGCGGGCTTCGGCCTCGCCACGCGGCGCATGCTGATCGAGTGTGATCGTGGTGGATGGCTCCGCTGAAGCGGGACTGCTGCTGGGATAGAGAGGCTGATAAATCAGCGCTGGGGTCGGGTTTGGCGTGCTAGGTGTTGGGACAGTGACCTGACGTTGGCAAGCCGTCAGCACAGCAATCAAACTTGCTGCACAGAGGATTATCCTGAGCCGCCGTTCCATTGAAGGTCACTCCCACACTCGAACGCTGGCTTAAGTATAAGCCATTCGCGGCCAAATTGTCCCACATTTGCCCAGTGATTGGACGTCTGTAAGAGCTGATCGTCACGATTCTGTAGCGAAATGGCACCTTGACATGGGCAATGCTAAGATTGCCACAGTGTGACTCCTATCAACACCGAAACTCATCCTAGCTTAAGGACACACCATGGATACGGTTTTAGAAGCAGTGCAGGTAGAGGATAACGTTTACCTGACTGTCTGGGCATCGCAGATCGAGCTTGAAGATATGCGCTTCGTCTTCGACGGCATGGTCGAGCTCATGGAAGCGGATGAGCGCCCACTCTACGTCATTAGCAACATGCTGCCGATTGAAAAGCTGCCCGACCACATCGTGGCCAACCTACCCGAATTCATCAGCCACCGCGCGATGCTGCACCGCAATCTCGGGATTGTGATCCTGGTCATCAAGAATCGGCTGGTGTTCACCCTGGCCAAGATCACCGCCACCTTTAGCAACAAAGTCTATATTGTCAGCACGCTTGACGAAGCGGTTAAACTGCTGCGAGAGGAGACGGGTGTCAAGCTCCATCGCCCGCTCAGCCCCCCCCTAGAATGACGCGCAGTTCATCGATCGCTGCGGGGTCATCAATCAACCAGAAGGCGAGATCGTCATAGGGCACCGTCCGCAGCCAATCGCGATAGGTATCGAAGGGCAGGCCGTGAAAGAAGGCGGCGACCACCACCGTCGGGCGTCGTTCGCCTGTTTCTTCGTCTGGAACCTCCGTCCCATAGTAGATTCCGGTCAGCGTGCCGGGCAGTGATCCGCTCTTGTGGCCTAGCGCCAGATAGGCTTCGTCGTAGCCCGGATAGGCAACCAAGGGCCATTCCAAGTAGCGGCGCACAATCTGATTAACCGTCGGGCTGATTGGGCCGCCCGCTGCAATGTCCGCCATCAGCCGTGCATACTCCGCGCTGGCACCCTGCGCGTTGATGTCTTCAGTGAAAGCGATCCAGGCATCGCGCCGCTCCCGCTCGCTGGCCCCATCCCGCCAATCAATCTCGGCTTCGCGGAAGGAGTCAAGCTGCGTGTACAGGGCGGTCAGGCGCATCACGTCCTGGGCATAGAATAGAGGGTCTTGCAGGTAGCTGTCGATCGCCTCAAGGTTGTCGATGCTGCGTTCGTGATTGCCGATTGCCAGATATTGCCCCAGGAAGGGGCAGGGTGCGGTCTGCATTGTAAAGCCAAGATCGCGGGCGGTTTGCTCAATGCGGCGCTGACCCAACAGCATGTGGATGTAATCGGTCGCCGCGTTGGAACTGTAGCGCATCATCATCCAGGGGATGTCTTCCAAGGCCAACGTGGCCGGGTCTCCGCTGATGCCCCCTCGATTGCGCAAATCGGCGATGGCACGTGGATGGGCCCCTTGATCAGTGCCGGGGAGATAGTAGAGATTCAGGTCATCCAGCAAGACCCGCGTCTCCGGATTGACCTCACCATTGGTGACCGCTTCGGCATAGGCAATCAAGTGGACGATCTTGACCACCGAGGCAAGTGGGACCTGCGCGGTCGGGTTGACACGCACACCTTGTGCCTCACTGCCCATCTCGAATGCGGTCAGGCTGACTGTCAAGGGGGCTTCCAAGATGCGTTCAACGGCGGGCCGCGCACCTGCCGGTACCGGCGAGAGGTCCACATCGCGCGGGCGACCCACAACCAGCGGTTCCGGCTGCGTGGGAAGGATAGGCAGCACCATGCCACACTCACCATAGTCGAGCGCCAGGGTGGCCGTCGGCGCTATACCAGCCCCGCCGCCACCCCCCTGGTCCGAATCATCTTGGTCAGCCGCTTCGGTTGCCGCGAGCGTGGCTTGACCTGATCCCCCCTCAAGCTCGGAGGTCGATGGGCCCTCCGGCGCATCGTCTGCAGGAGCACGGACGGAGCATGCAGCCAGCGCTCCGGCAATCAGAATCACAGCGACGACCTTTCGAAGCCTTGGCATCATGAGGCTATGTTCAGCATCTCTTTGGTGACGTTCCGCAAACTAACGCTTTTCCCAGCCTCAAGTGCAGCCTGATAGGCTGGCGTGCCCAGCTCTTCTTCGAGCTTGGGTGGGAGTTCGGCAAAGATCGGCAGGCTCATGGTCCAGAAGCGCGGTTGGTTTTCGTTTTGAACAGCCATCCGCCCCACGATGCGGGCGGCCTGCTCATGGTCGCCCTCCTGATAGGCGATCGTGGCCAGGATATCGGCCAGGCCCTGCCCGAACAGCGCATCTTCGTCTACATTGTCGATGTAGTAGAGCAGAGACAGATCATCCTCCTGGTGCATCGCTGCAAGTTGACGTTTCGCCTCGGCGGGATCACCCTCAACCAATGCCAGGATCGCTGTCTGCCAATACAAACGTACATAGATGAAGGCTTCCGCTTGCGCCATCGCCCTGACTTCAGAGAACAAGCGCTGCGCTTGGTCCATATCGTGCTCATATAGGGCGATCTCACCGGCCAACTGCAAACTAAAGGCCTCCCCCAGCTTAGAGGGATAGGCGCTCAGAAGGGTTTGCGTCTCCTTCAAGCGGCTCTTGGCTGTCTCAAGTTGTCTCTCCCGCAGGTCCAACATGCCAATCACGCTGGTGGTATAGGGCAGGGTGACATAGGCATTGAGGCGGCCCTGCACGTCAATCGCCCGGTTGAACAGCTTCCGTGCCATCGCGTAGCCGTGGCCTGCGTCACCCGCCTTGGCCGCATATTGCCCAGACAGCGACAAGAAGGTGCTCTGGGCTACCAGATCACCGTCCGCGTCCAGGGTCTCCAAGGCTTTGATGGCGGTGGCCTGCATCTGCTTGAAGTCGCGCATCCGCGAGTAGGCCTGGGCCAGATAGAGTTTGGTGATGCCGACATAGTGCCAGTCGCCGAGCGCCTCAAATCGATCAGACGCTTCGATCAGCAGATCAGCAGCAGGCTCCAACTCGCCACGGATGAAATGCGTGCCAGCCATAATGAACAGGATCATGGCGACTTCAGAGCGGTCGTCTACAGCTTCGGCCAATGCCTTGCCCCGGGCGAAGATCGACTCCCACTGCTCGACCTTGTAAGGTGACCACTCCAGAAAGCGCACCATGATGCGCCGCTCTGCCCGGTGGAGATCGTCGCGTTCTGGCACGGTGTTGAGCTGGCTGCGCGCCCCGTTGAAGAACTCCGCACCATCAGGGGTGCGCAGCAAGCCGCGGAAGTAACGGTACATCGCCTCGACCATGGTATCGAGCGTGTCGAGCTGGCGGCTTTCCACCAGCCAGAACCAGGCCGCCCGGATGTTTTCAAACTCGGATTGAAACGTGTGCACCAGCCGCACCTGCCGTTCGCCGCGGGCCGTCTCGAACTCGCTGACCAGTTCGGCGTAAGCTTGGGCGTGCGCGCGGCGAACCTGCTCGGTTTGACCGCACTCTTTGAGCCGTTCCTCAGCAAACTGGCGCAGCAGCTCGTGCAGCGAGTAGCGTCCTGAATTGGGGTCACGTCGCAGCAGCGATTTGTTGACCAGGCTCATCAGATTACGCAGGGTAGCCCCGGTGACCTGCTGGGCAATCTGCCGCTCAAAGCCCCCCTTGAAGACCGATAGCGCCCTCAGCACCTGCTGATCAGCATCGCTGAGGGAGGCCCAGGCATAATCGAATACGGCCCGAATGCTGTGCTGCCGATCGGGTAGATCAGCCATGTCGCCTTCGAGGATATCCAAGCCTTTCTGCAGTTCCTCAGCGACTTCAGCCGGGCTGAGCATCTCGACCCAACCCGCCGCCAGCACGATGCCCAGCGGCATCCCGCCCAGCATGAGGCAAATCTGCTTGACGATCTCCAGGTCTTCAGCGCTTAGCTCATAGTCTGGGCGGACGCGTTTGGCACTGTTCATGAACAAGGCAATTGCACTGTGGTTCATCGCCTCATCCAGGTTGATGCTCTGCGGCAGATCCATCCCTGCCAGGTGGAAAACGGTCTCGCTGCTGAGGTTGAGGCGCTCCCGCGAGGTCGCCACAACGGATAGCTTAGGCAGCCGTTCCAACAGGCTGTTAACGGTGGGCGCAGCCTCGGTCACGGTCTCGAAGTTGTCGAGCACCAGCACCATCTTCCGCGCATGTAAATACCCGCTGAGTTGGTCGAGCAGCGCTGGTGTGTCGCCCTGCGGCTGAAAATCAACCGCATCAGCGATCAGCATCAGGACCTTTTCAACGTCGGAGAGCGCGCTGAGATCTACAAAGACTGCTTCATGACCAGCTTGTTCGGCTTGGCGGCGGGCGGTCTCGATGGCCAAGCGCGTTTTGCCCATCCCCCCCGGCGCGACAATCGTGACCAGCCTGGTGTTGGGGTCATCGATCAAGCGCAGCACCTCTGCGACCTCTGCCTCTCGCCCGACAAAGGGGGTGGGTGGCGTCGGCAGCTTGATCCGCGCGATGGCCACCGCGTTGTCTGTGTCGCTGGCAAAGCGGGTGGGCTGCGGGGTGATCCCGCGCCCATGCAGAATGTCTTCCAGAGCGGCACCAACATAGCGCACCGATGTGATGCGCGCATTGGGGTCGCGCTCCAACATACGATAGATCAGGTCAATTAGATCGACCGGGATGTCGGGTCGCATGGCTTCGAGGTCGGGCAGGGGGGCGTTGACGATGGCCAGCATGGTGCTGCCTGTCGCGTCGCGTCGGAAGGGGTGCGTCCCGGCGATCATCTCGAAGAGCATCAGGCCGAAGGCCCAGATGTCTGAGCGGGCATCGACGCCTGACCCACTCAAGGTCTCCGGAGCCAGGTAGTCGATGGTGCCAATGACCGCGTCCGTCCCGGTGACGCGTTCACGCGCTGCCAGGTGCGCCACGCCAAAGTCAGTTAGCCGCAGGGTGCCATCGTTGGCGATGAGCACGTTAGCTGGTTTCAAATCGCGATGCACAATGTCGAGGCGGTGAGCGCGGGTCAGCGCGTCGGCCAGATCGATCGCCATGTTGAGCGCTCTTTCAAGCTCCAGCGGCTCAGTTGTCAGCAAAGCTTTGAGGTCGCCGCCGCTGACGTATTCCATAATGATGTAGTGGGCGTCTGGCTCATCTACCGTGTCGAGCAGCTTGACAATGTTCGGGTGGTTGAGGTCGCGCAGCGCCTCGCCTTCGCGTCGAAAGCGCTCGATCATCTCAGGTTGGGTGCGGTCGCCGTGGAGCTGCTTGATCGCAACGCGTTGGTCGGTATGTTGATCGACCCCAGCGTAGACCGTCCCCATACCGCCTGCACCGATTGCCTGCTCGACGCGATAGCGGTTGGCCAGCAATGAATTGACTTGTTCCATTAAACCATCTCTCTCTCACTTAACCTGCTTGCTTTAGGGATTACTCTGCTCAGTTGGGGCAGGTGAGGGTGTCGCCTGCGGGGTTGGCGCGATGGACGGCTGCTCACCTGGCGGGCGGATCTGGTTGTTGAGGTTGCGCAGAGCGACTTCCAGATCGCTCAAGGCCTCAAAGGGGCTTTCGACAAGCGAGTCGATGACCAGGGTGACCCGCCCAATGATCGCGTCAATCACCGCTCGATCTTCTTCGGTCGAGAGGCTGGCTGCCGTCGAGAGCGTAGTCAAGGCGCTCTCTAATCGCGATGAGGCCTCTCCGGGATTATTCTCGATCAGCAGCGTACGCGCCTCGAACAGCTCTAGCCAGGAGCGCACCAAGAGAATCTGGCGATCGTACTCAATGAAGTCTTGACCCGGCGGAACCGTGGCCTGCAGCCCGAACAACTGTGCATCGAGCGTGTCGATGCGGCCTTCCAGTTCATCGATGTTGTCATTCAGCCCCGACAGCGAGTTATCGCCTGCTGCCAGTTCGCCCGCCAGCGCGCCGACCTCGGCTTGCAAGGTGGCCAGGGGCGCATCAAGGGCCTCAATTTGGGCCTCTGCGGTCGCCTGCGAGTCACGCAGGGCGGAGCGATCGTTGGATAGGATCGCCTGCTGCGTGGCCTGGGCGGCTTGTGCTGCGCCGATGGTCGCGATCTGATCCTCCAGCCGATCGAACTCGCTGCTGGTTTGCGCGGTTGTGGTCAGTTGGTTGAAGGGGGGCACGTTGAAGATCAACAGGGCCATGCCCAGCACAGCCCCCAACAGCGCCGCGTTCAGCCAGCCCCCCCGCCCCCCCC
>JAADYZ010000375.1 GCA_010092775.1 Chloroflexota bacterium | reverse complement strand
TTCGTCGGCAGCGTCAGATGTGTATAAGAGACAGAGCTAAGCTCGATAGGCCGCGATCACCTGTTGATAGATCGCCCAGGTCTGCTGAGCGGCTTTTTGCCATGAGAACTGACTGGCCCGCTCCAGGCCCCAACGGCGCAGTGAGTCGCGCAGGTCGTCAATGCTGAGCACCCGTTGGATGACATCTGTCATCTCGTCAACGTCTTCCGGATCAAAGACCGCTGCGGCAGACCCGGCGATCTCCCCAAGGGCCGTGGTCGAACTGCACGCAACCGGCACGCCGCAGGCCATGGCTTCGAGGATTGGCAGCCCAAACCCCTCAGCCAAAGAGGCCATCACCAGCGCGTCAGCCCCACTGTAGACCGCAGGCAGGTCATCATCCAGCACAAATCCAGGCAGCACGACGGCATCGCGCTGTTTGAAGGCATCGAGTGCTTGCTGGAAGGACTCGGTAAGCCACCCTTCCACCCCTACGATCACCAGCTTGAGTTCAGGATCATCCACCCGCAGCCGAGCGAGTACCTCGATCACGCGGGCGTAGTTCTTGCGCGGCTCGATCGTTCCGACGGCCAGCAAATAGCGTTCCGGAAGCTGGTATATGGCCCGTACCCTGGCAACCTCGGCTTGATCCTGCGGGCTGAAGCGGGAATGGGCAGCTTCATAGACCACGCTGATCTTGTCTTCCGGCGTGTTGTAGTATTGGATCAAATCGGCTTTGGTGGCCTCGCTCACGGCAATGATATGCTGGGCCCGCCTGACGAAGAGCGGCATGGCCTGATTAAGATACCAGTAGTTGAGCCGTTTGTGGTATGCTGGGAAGCGTTTGAAGATCAGATCGTGTACGGTGAGAACGCTGGGGATCCCGCGCACGGGGACCAGCAGATGCTCAGTCGCGTGGTAGAGGTCAGAGGGACCTACCACGCGCGCAAAGTTCATTGACGAAAGCTGGCCTAGATAGACGGCCAAACGCCAGGGCTTATAGCTCATTGCAACCGTTCGCAGGGGGACATCCTTGAAGGCGGGCACCGGTCGGGCGTCCTCACTCCGGTTGCCAAACAAGGCGACCTGACCAGGGTGCTGCTCGGCCAGAGCCGCCGCGAGCGAAGCAGCATAGCGCCCCAGCCCGGCCCGCCCGTTAATGGCGGCTGATACGTCTACAACAATGCGATGATTTGACATGCCAATTCCCTCTCAGTGAGAAAACGCCGCTTCAAAAACCACTATAATTATGACACATGCCCGCTTCAAACACCGGAAGGACCAAGGTTCCCGTGAGCCGTGCTGAACGCCCCTACCGCCCAATCAATCCGCTGCGCTATGACATGGTGCGGCTGAGCTTCTTCATCATCCGAGTTCTTCTTCTGGTACGTCCGATCAAAGTGATTGGTCGCGATAACGTCCCACGAGAAGGGCCTGTCTTGATCGCGATGAATCATCTGAGTTTCTTCGACTCTCCTGTGATGGGGATGCACACGCCGCGCCGGATGTTTGGCCTGGTGGCCCGTGAATACCAGAAGCACGTCTTCTCCATCATCAGCAACGCAGGCGGGGCGATCTATATTGATCGCGATGAGGTGGACAAGTCTGCGCTCAAGGAAGCGATGGCCGTTCTGAATGACGGCCACTGTCTGGTGATTGCCGTTGAAGGGACACGCAGCAGAACCCGAGGCATGGGGCCGGGCAAGACTGGCGCGGTCTATCTGGCTAACCGCACCAACACACAGATTGTCCCTGCGGTGTTGTGGGGCACAGAGACCATTTGGGAGAACGTCCGACGGCTGCGCCGCAGCGAGGTCACGCTGATCTACGGTGAACCCTACTCCTTGCCAGACCGCCGCTTGAAGAAGGATGAACTCGATCAGCACACCGAAGATTTGATGACCACCCTCGCCGCGATGCTGCCGGAGACCTATCGCGGCGTGTATCAGGATCATCCCGATGTTCAAAGCAAGCTGACTCAGCTAACCTAGTCGCTCGATGGACGGCTCATCATGTCATTTCTACGTCCGACCACGAAGCTCAACCCGACCCAATTCCTGATTGCCTTCTCTTTTCTGTGCTTGGTGACCCTAGGGAGCGGACTCCTGGTTCCTATGCCCTCAGTCGCTCGTCAATTGCTCGGGGTGCCGGTGCTGGTGGCGGCGTTGATCTATCCCAGGCATGTCTACATCGTCTCGCTGATCATCGGTGCACTGGTTGGTTTCGTGATCCTGACCGTTGACGAAGGGTTTATGCTATCCAACTTGCTATCTGTCCTGATCTTCGTGTCTGTCTTTGGTATGATTGTCGAAGGGCTATTTCTCCTTCAGCAGGATCGCGCTTACAAGCAAGCCCAATTAAGTGCCGTCTTGACCGCTTCTAACGATGGCATCGTGATCTGGGACGAGCTTGGCATGGTTGTGTTCGCCAATGTGGCAGCAGCAGCCATTTGTGGGAGACCGCTCTCTGAGATGATCGGACAGCCGATTGCTGAGATTGCTCCGCCTGCCTGCCCACTAGATTTCTCAGCACCTTTTCCTCCCCAGATGGCCGAGCTGCGGGGCCAGCGTATGATCCTACCCTTTGATCAGCCAGACGGATCAGTTCTCCAGGTGGGCATGGTGATGAGCGATGCCAGTTTTGCCGATGGGATCGTTTTTAGTGCCGTGTTGCAAGACATGAGCCGGGAGCAAGAAGACAAGCAGGCCTTAGCCAAGAGCGAGGCGCGCTACCGTCTGCTGTTTAACAAAGCCAATGACGCGATCGCCGTCCACACCTTCAAGGCCGACCAGAATACTGGTCAGGTCAGCTTCGTGGAGATCAATGAGGTGGGCTGCCGCTTACTGGGTTACACGCGTGAGGAGTTCCTCAGC
>JAADYZ010000374.1 GCA_010092775.1 Chloroflexota bacterium | reverse complement strand
GCGATGGAGGTGCATCGGGTCCTTGGGCCTGGGTTCCTGGAAGTTGTCTATCAACGCGCGCTCGAACACGAATTGGCTCTAAAGGCTGTTCCCTACACGCCTCAGAAGCTGATCCGGGTACATTATAAGGGTACCTTTGTTGCAGATCACTATCTCGATCTGCTGGTAAGTGACGCTGTCGTGGTTGAGTTAAAGGCGGTAGAGCGACTCCTGTCCATTCATACCGCGCAGACTTTGTCCTACCTCAAAGCAGCTCGGAAACGTGTAGGGTTGTTGATTAACTTCGGCACAAAGAGCCTTGACTTTAGGCGACTGGTGTTGTGAAACGGCCCAGTTAGGATACTTAAAGAAAAAATTCGTGTAATCCGTGGTCAGATAGAACAGTCGATTAGGATTCTCAAGGCAAAACGCTATGGGATTGCTTGCTCCATTATCGCTTGCGCTGGCCGCGTTGGCCGGTCCAATTATCTTGCTCTATATGCTGCGTCTGCGTCGGCGTGAGGTCGAGGTGAGCAGCACGCTGCTGTGGCAGCGCTTGATGCAAGATCGCGAAGCCAATGCGCCCTGGCAGAAGCTGCGACGCAACTTGCTGTTGATCTTGCAGCTCTTGCTCCTGGCTTTTCTAGTCATCAGTCTGGCGCGGCCATTCTTCCGAGTGCCAAGTGTGGCGGCGGGTAGCGTCGCCCTGTTAATTGACGCCTCAGCCAGCATGCAATCAGCTGATATGCCGGGCGACTCCACCCGCTTCCAGGCAGCCCAGGAAGAGGCACGCACGCTAATCAGCCAGTTAGCCAGCGATGAAGTGATGACGATCATCGCCGCCGGGGCTTCGCCGCAGGTGCTCAGCCCGCCCACTTGGATCGCTCGCTTCTGCGCGAAGCGGTCAATCGCGCTGAACCCTCCGCCGCCAGCGCCGATTGGGAGGCGGCCCTGGCACTGGCTGGTGCCAGCATCGCCGGACGCTCAGAAGCCACCATCGTCATCGTTTCAGACGGCGGCTTGCCCTCAGACCTTCCTAACCTGCCTGCCGATGTGCAATACGTCTCTGTTGGGCGTGAGGCTCAGAATCTGGCTATCACCGCCTTGGCCACAGCCACTCAAAATGGCCAGCCGCAACTCTACGCCGCCGTAACCAACTATGGCAATGATGACGCTGACGTCGTGCTGAGCGTCGAAGTGGATGGACAACTTCAGACGGCGGACCGTATCACGGTGCCTGCGGCCCAAACCGTCGGCCAGACGATTGACGACCTGCCCGGTAATGCCCGTTTAATCCGCGCGGAACTGACACAGCCTGTAGAGGGCGGATTAACCGACTTCTTGCCCGTCGATGACGTGGCCTTCGCAGTCTACGCGCCGCCCGCAAGTGGTCGAATCCTTCTGGTGACGGAAGGTAACTTGTTTCTGGAGCAGTTCTTCAGCGTGGGGCCCAATGTCGAGGCCTTTCGGGTTGCGCCTGATGATCTGCCCGCAGCGCTGGATTTCGATATGATAGTACTGGACGGTTGGCTCCCTGAGACCCTGCCGGAGACTAACCTGCTCGTGATCAATCCGCCCAATTCAACCGAGATTTTTGCCGTCGGCCAGACCTTCGAGGACACTCGCCTGCTGCGCCAGGAAGAAGACCCGATCACCGCCTTCGTCAATTTCGATGACGTTGCCATCCGAGAGGCTGTCCAAGTCCAGACGCCGGGTGGGGCCCGGACTTTGGTGGCTGCTGATGGGGGACCGCTGCTCTTGGCCGGCGATGTCGGTGGACGACGCGTGGCGATCATCACCTTCAACCTGTTGGCCTCTAACATGCCGCTGCGAATCGACCTACCCATTCTGCTGTCAAATTTGCTCGAATGGTACGCACCTGCTCAGGCCTTTAATGCCGTTGATGTGCTTCGCCCCGGTGATGCTGTGAGCATCCGCCCGCGAGCTGCAACTACCCAATATGAAATCACCCAACCGGATGGGACATCGCAGACTTACCCGGTGGATGAGACCGCCCTTGCCTTCACCCAGACCGGCCAAATCGGCTTCTACAGCGTGACCTTGATCAGCCCCCAGGGCGAGCAGAGCGGCGGTACCTTTGCCGTCAACCTCTTCTCGGAGGACGAGAGCATCATCGCGCCCCGCTCGGAAATCCAGATCGGCCAGGCCGCTGTCGGCGATCAGACCAGCGACGACCGCTTCGGCCAGAACGAGTTGTGGCCCTGGCTGGCCGGGATTGCCTTCATCATCCTGGCCATAGAATGGACCGTCTACCATCGTGGAACCGTACTGCCGCGGCGCCAAACCCAAAGCCAGGGCGCACTGGCGCAGCGCTGAGCGATAGTCCCCATGCCGATTGCAACAGCCTGCGCTAAGGTTAAACGACACTGAACCAGATGACTGGACCACCACCCTTATGAGCTTCTCAACGCCAATCGCCCTGCTTCTCCTGCTGACCCTGCCCTATTTCCTATGGTTGGGGCGTCCGCAGGGCAATTGGGCACGGGGTCGCCGCATTACCGCGCTGGTCTTACGCGCTTTGATCGTTATCCTGCTTAGTTTAGCTCTGGCAGGCTTGCAGGTAGTCAGCGCGGCAGATCGCCTCGCTGTGGTCTTCCTGATCGACGCCTCGGATTCCATGCCCCCCGAGACCGTCGACGAAGCGCGTGTGTATGTCGAAAGCGTCATTCAGGATATGCGGCCTGACGATCAGGCGGCCATCGTGGTCTTCGGCAGCGATGCTGTCGTTGAGCGTGCGATGTCCAGCGTGCGCGAGGTGCCGGAACTACGCTCCGATGTGTTGGCGACCAACACCGACCTGGCTGAAGCCATCCGACTGGGTATGGCCCTGTTCCCGCCGGGCAGTGCCCGCCGCATGGTGATCCTGTCTGATGGGCTGGCCAATACCGGTGATGCTGAGGGGGCCGCTCGCTTGGCCGCAGCCTCAGACGTGGAAGTGGTCGCGGTGCCCTTTAACGCGATTGAAGGCGCGGAGATCGTCATTACCGACGTCGATGTACCGACGCGCCTGAACATCGGCCAGGTGTTTGACCTGACCGTAACGGTGGAAAGCGCGGTTGAGACTGGCGCAACCCTGATCGTAACGGGGGGTGGCG
>JAADYZ010000373.1 GCA_010092775.1 Chloroflexota bacterium | reverse complement strand
CGATGATCAAGAGCCCCCCGCATTCGACTTCCGGGCAGAGATGCGCGAAACACGGATCGTTGTGGATGACATGCTGTTAGCAGGCCAAATCGAAGATGCTGAAGCCTACATGGAGGCTAGGCGGGCGATCTTCGTGCAGAATGGCTACCGGGTACGCAAAATCAACCAGGCTTACTTTGCCTTCTACGGAGCTTATGCCGATCGACCCGGCGCGGGCGGACAGGACCCGGTCGGTCCAGCAGTTCGCCAGCTCCGCCTGCAAAGCGACTCCCTATTCGATTTCGTGGCGGCCATGCGGCGCATCACCACACTGGAAGAGCTGCAAGACCTCCTCGAAGCCCAGCCATGACCATCCGTGAGGCTCTGCGGGAGGCAGTCGAGCGCTACCATACGATTGAACAAGTTACACTACGCGCTCTATTGAGGCATGTGACGGGATGGGATCATGCGGCGCAGGCAGCCCACCCCGACGATTATCGCCTGGACCAGGCCCAGGTGGAGGGTTTCTTGGCATTGGCGCAGCGGGCCAGCCAGGGTGAACCGCTGCCCTATCTGACTGGCCAGCAGGAGTTCTTCGGGCTGGCCTTTGAGGTAAGCCCTGACGTATTAATCCCGCGCCCAGAGACCGAACTGCTCGTTGAGATGGCGCTGCAATTTTGTAGAGAGCATCCGGAGCGGCGGCGAATTGTGGATGTGGGCACCGGCAGCGGGATCATCGCGCTGACCCTGGCTCATTACCTGCCAGACTACACGATCAGCGCGACTGATCTATCGGCGGCGGCGCTCGCTGTTGCGCAGCGCAATGCCGAGCGGCTCCATCTCAGCGAGCGCCTACGGTTTGTCGAGACGGATCTACTCGCCGCCCTTCCTGGCCCCTTCGATCTCATCGCAGCCAACCTACCCTATGTCGATCAAGATGAGCTGATCACCCTGCCAATCCAGCATTGGGAGCCGCACATCGCGCTGAGCGGCGGCAAGGACGGTGTTGAGCTTATCGCACGATTGCTCGATCAAGCCCAAGTTCGCATGGCGGCTGGTGGCCTGATTCTATTGGAGGTGGGCTACGATCATGGGCCGCAGGTGTTGCGCTTGGGTGCAGCAGCCTTCCCCGGCGCAGAGGTGAGATTGTTTCAAGATTTAGCAAGGGTGGATCGGGTTGTGCGGATTAAGCTACCGGAGTCTTTCAGTCGGTCTTGAGGATAACCACCGACACGTTGTCGCGGGCTGGTGCATCCAAAGCGGCCTTGACCAGCCTCTCTGCCGCCTGTTCAGCCGGATGATCCATTGTAATGGTCAGCATATCCATCTCAGAGACGACTTCGTGCAGGCCATCGGTGGAAAGCAGAATGATGTCGCCACTAGCCAACACATCGGGGTCACGCACGTCAATCGCGACATTGGGTTCGATGCCAATGGCGCGGTCAAGTACTTTGTCCAGACCCATCGCCTTGACTTGTTGAATAGCCGCTAGATTGCGGTGCTTGCTGGAATTACCAAGCGTATGATCGAGGGTCAGTTGGCTGACCTCTTCATCGGCGATCAGGTAGGCGCGGCTGTCACCCACGTGCGCCACCCAAAACATATTGTCGATCACCAGGCTCATCACGACGGTGCAGGCCATCCCCCGCAGGTGGGCGTTGGCCTGACTCTGTGTGTAGACTTCTTCATTGGCGGCTTGCAGGGCCTCTCGGAGGCGTTCGATCACTTCGTCGCGCTGCGGGAAGGGCCGTTCCAGTAGATACTCACGGATGATGTCAACCGCGGTGCGGCTGGCATGATCACCGGCTTTCGCACCACCCACCCCATCTGATGCAATCAGAATGGCGGCGTTGGGGTTGTCCGCTGGGATGGTAGCGAAGACGACATCCTCATTGGGCCCTTCGCGCGGGCCTTTGTCTGTGCGAAACCCTACAGTCAGTTTCATATCAGGCGACCCCACTCTGTCTTAGTCCGGTGAAAGTGTGAACGTATTGTAAAGCCTATTCTGGATCAAGACAAGAACCCACCTGAATTGTTCCCCCGATGAGGCGGCCAGGTGGGTGCTTCTCTGCTTTGCCAAGGGTGACTCAGTTATCGTCGTCACCCTCATCGACGCCGGTGTTTTCATTTTCCGCATCGGCATCGTCTTCGTCATCAACATTGATAGGCGCAACTGGATCCTGCGGATTGTAGGTGCAAGACTGATAGTTGTTACCCAAGACTACAAGGTAATCGACGGCGCGGTTCGGGTCTGGCTGCTCGATCACGTTGGCGTCAGCCACACGCAACAGGCGCTGCATCAGCAGCAGTTGGCTGGCCTTCTGGCGACCGGTAAAATCGTAGATCACGGTCTCGCCAAGTGTTTCGTCATTCGGGCCAGTCGCAATGGTGTTGAGGCTGTCCCAGGCCAGCCGATCCGATGCGACCTCATCCAGGCGATCAACGTTGGTCCCGTTACGAACCTCAACGGTCGCTGTGTTGGTCGTGACATAGTTCTGGACGGGCGGCTGCATAGCGACCGTCAGGCGCCCTTCAATCGCGCCAGGAACAGGCAGATAGACGTTGGCCCCCTGCGATGGGTCAAGCCAGGGTGTTAAAACCTCAGGCGTTAGGATGAAGCTGCGAATCTCGCTGGCGTCCAGGTCGGCAGCGATGGGTGCAAGCTGGAGCATATTGCCCAGGCCCATGTCGGTCTCAACCAGGTCGTTATACTGACGCCACAACTCTGGGATTTGCAGCACATCGGACATACCCAGTTGACGGCCCCGGCTCAGAATGGCGCGTAGCACCTGCTGCTGCCGACGGGCACGATCAAAGTCGGTGGTGCCAGTACGGACGCGCGCATACCACAATGCGAGATCACCATCCAACTCGTGGACGCCAACCGGCAACGTGTGAACGTAGAAGTTCTCTTCATCCGAGGTGTAATCGACCCAGGCTTCATAGCTGTCGAAGTTCTCCCGAGTCAGGAGTGGGCGGTAACCCTGCAAAGTACAGTCAACGGCGACTTCGATTCCGCCAAGCGTATCGACAATTTCGCGGAAGCCATCGAAGTCCACGCGAACATAATAGTGAATCGTGATGCCAAAGTTATAGAGTAAAGTCTCGCGCAGTAATCCAGGGCCGCCGCCAGGCCAACCGACCGCCGCACCGCGTCCATCGGCGGTGTTGATGCGATTCATCGTCCAACCTGGGATGTAGACATAGAGATCGCGTGGCACCGAGAGCATATTTACCGTGCCCTCATTGCGATTGATTGAGACAATAATGTTGGTATCCGTGCGGAATCCGCCGTCATCCGGTCGACGGTCGCTGCCTAAGAGCAGGATGTTAATCACCCCGTCTGGCACGAAGATCGGGCTAGAGGGCGTGGGAATAGCGGTTGCTGGTGACTCGACCGGGGTTGGATAGGTCCCTACGATCGGGGGCACATTTTGCGGGGGGACCGGCGTCGGCCCGGGTGTGGGCGTCGAGGTCGCTGTGCTGGTGGGTGGCAGGGTCCCCGTTGGCGTGATCGTTGGCGTTAAGGTGATGGTTGGGGTCTCACTGGGGGGCAGGGTGGCGGTCGCCGTCGCCGTCGCCGCCGGTGTGTCGGTGATGATAGCGGTTTGCGTCGCCGCAATCGCCACCTCCACGTTGCGCCCTTGCTGAATGCGCATGCCAATGCCGCTGGCAATCATCAAGAAGCCCAGCCCAAGCGCTACAAGAAAGATCGGGAGTCTCCCGTTCGAACCCATAAATATGAACTCCACGTGAACTGACAATGTTTCGCGGGATTATACCACAGGGCCACTTGCCTCCATCCGCCGTGTGGCCCCCTGGGTCCCTGCATGATCGGATCTGCTCTGGCCCAGTTGACACAGGCCCCTCTACCCGCTATGGTCTGCGGCTGCGACCCTGTCCACCCAGGATTCTCTATGATTTTTGTCGATCTCTTCCTGGCCAGCGCGGTTCCCATCTTCATCCTGGTGGCCATCGGCTTTGTTCTGCGCAAACTGATCGAGCTGGAGATACGCACCCTAACGCGGCTCTTGTTTTATGTGATCGCGCCGGTGGTCGTTTTCCTCGAAATCGTTGACGCGGAACTAAGCGGCGGAGATGTGTTTGACATCATCCTGTTCGTAGTCATCCACCGTGTCGTGCTGCTGATCCTGGCACTTGTATTCTTTCGCCAGAATGTCACTGACCGGCAGCGTCCGGTATTGGTCTTGGGGACAATCTTCATCAATGGCGGCTACTACGGCATCCCTTTGCTGCTGCTAACTGTCGGCGAGAGTGCCCTGCCAATCATTATCGTGGTGATCTTGACACAGACCCTCGTCTTGAATTCAGCAGGCATTCTCTACCTCAGCGCAGGACAAAGTTCGCTGCGCGAGTCCATCGGACGGCTGGCATCGATCCCGCTGATTTGGGCGATCATTCTGGGGATCAGCTTCGGCTTGCTGCAAGTTGTCTTGCCGCAGCCGATTCGCGTGCCCTTAGACAACATCCGGGCCGGGTTCAGCGCCATCGCGCTGATTACCATCGGTGCCCAGTTAGCCGAGGCACGTGTAGACAGCAACCCCGGCCCGATCAGCCTGGTCACGGCGTTGCGCCTGTTGATTTCTCCGGTGTGGGGATTCGCCTTAGCCCAACTCCTGGGTTTGACAGGCATCGTTGCCTTGGTCTTAGTTTTATCGACAGCCTTCCCTTCTGCGATCAACATCTTCATTCTGTCCAAAGAGTTTGAGGCCGACGCCGAATTGGCCTCGGTGATGGCCTTCTGGACCACCTTGCTCAGCCTACTGACCGTCCCGCTGCTGTTTGTATTGCTAAGTGGATAGGGCGGCGACAAACTCCCCCGCCGAGGCGAAGCGATCCGCCGATACCGCTGCCGAACAAAAGCAGGTTCCACAATGAAAACACCGTGATCGACCAGTTGGCTGGGGCGAGCGGGGAATTGGGAAAGGCATTCAGGAGCAACGCCACGT
>JAADYZ010000372.1 GCA_010092775.1 Chloroflexota bacterium | reverse complement strand
GAACCGCCCCCGGTGCTGGTCGATCCGACTGGGCTGGTCACTTATGCCCATCCGTCGGGTACCTTTAGCTTGTCGCTGCCGCCCGACTGGGTGGTGAACGACGTCTCCGACGAGACTCGCATTAACGTCGAGTTCTCACCGCCCGGTTCCCCCGACCCAGCCCTGGCCGTCTGGCTGCTGAACGTCGATGCACTGCTCGCCATCGAGACACCGACAGAAGCAGAGGGTGAACCGCTCGTCCCTGACGATTTGAACAACCTTTACGACACCTACCGCCTATTGAACTACACCGCGCCCGATCTGGCCTATCAGGAATTTGATCGCTTGCAACAAGCCGATGGCAGCATGCGCGTTTCTTTCTTATTGGAGTCACCTGCAGGGATCAGCCAACACAATGATTTTGTGCAGATCAATGGTGACTACTTCACAGCCTTGCAGGTGCGCTTTCCCAGCGATCCGAACCAGACGCGTACCCTGTCACGGGTGGTCAACACCCTTGACGTGAATGCCGGCGCGGGCTGGCTCAGTTCCGCCGCCGGTGACGGCCAGACCGCCGACGGCACGAGCAGCCAGGGCACCATCGGATTTGCCGCCCAGAGCGCCTGGATCAACCGCACCGGGGGCTTCGAGATCATGGGGCAGATTGTCAACACCGCTGAGACGCCGATCGAGTTTGTGCGCATTACCGCCCGCCTCTATGATGAAGAGAATCGCATCTTGTTGGAGCAAGACGACTTCATCGCCAGCGACCTGGTGCTGCCTGGGGAATACACACCCTTCTCGATCATCTTCAACGACGGCTTGCCCTTTGGCACCGTGCGCTACGAGTTGAACGCCTCCGCCCGTTATGCCGAGTTTGCCGCTCGCAACTTCTACGGCCCGCAGAATTTCGGCTTGAGCACCCAGGCGGAATTCGACAACAACGGCCTGCTGGTGATTAGCGGAGCCGTGCGCAATGAAGGCTCATCGACGGCCAATTTAGTCAAGGTGATCGTGACGGTCTTTGATGAAGAGCAGCGGGTGGTCGCGACCGATACCTCACTGGTGGACCTGCAACTGCTGGCCCCCGGCGAGTCATCGACCTTTTCGGTATCTTTCGTGGAAGTCGGTGGTGCGCCAAATAACTTCATCGTCACCGCCCAGGGGATTGTTCAGGAGTAGGCTCTAAAGGGCCAGCATATCCTTGACGCTAACCATTTCACCGAGCGTCTGGCACTCGAAGTTGTCCTCAACGCCGTAGATACCTTGCTGCTTGAAGTTGTCTTCTGTCAGCACGTACACCTCGATCAGGTTGTGAAGCTTGAACCTTCTGCACGCGATCATGTTTCGCTGTGCTGGGTGAGAGCACTTTCACAACCAGATCAGGAGGGCCGACGATCCGCTTCTCTTGGATGCGATCACGATACTCTGGCTTGAGGTACAGGACATCGGGCTCAACCACATTGAACGCATCCAGATACACCTCGGTCGGCGCGCCAAAAGCCTCCCCACCCGTTTTGCGGGCAATCAAGGCAATAACAATCAGCAGTTCACGCACAACCCGTTGGTGCCTGACAATTGGAGCCGCGCCAATCACCACCTCTCCGTCAATCAGTTGGATCAAGGTCTGGTCTTGATACGCCGCCAGTTGGTAGTACGCTTCAGCACTGATGCGCACTTGGGTTGATGCAGCCATATCGTTCATCCTTTGCGGCTCATAGGCCGCCGATTATATCACGCAGACCATCTTGAAGCGGCAGGAGGTGGCCGATACAATCTGCACGCTATGCCAAACTCGCAGACCCATCTCGCCTCTACCCACCAGATCGCGACGGATTCCCGCGTCGTTGAGCGCCTGCCCTTGTTGGCTGATCCGGCAGCGCGAGCTGCCTTTTACCTGGGTGCCATCAGCCCGGACGTTCGGATCGTCAGTCGTCAGTCGCGGGTGGCCACCCATTTCTTTGATATTCCAAATCAATCTGGGGTACAAGCGCAGGATGAGATGCTGCGTCAATGGCCGAACCTCCGCGAACTGGCAGATAGCGAGCCGATTCGGGCGGCCTTTGTGGCCGGATACATCACGCATCTGGTGATGGATCAGGTTTGGCTGGATGACATTGTCATGCCCAGTCTGTTCATCAACGGCCAGCGCTGGGGCACGTCCCACCCTAATTGGCGCTTGTACAGCATCTTGATGACTTACCTGGAATATCGCGCAGATCGCCTTGTGCCGGATCACGTGATCGATGCGATGGCAGGGGCCCAGCCTGATCACTGGCTGCCCTTCGTCGATGATGCCTATCTAGAAGCTTGGCGTGATGGCTGTGCGCAGCGTATTCGGACAGGTGGCCCGCAGGGCGTCTCGACTATGTTCGCCGCCTCTAACGACATGACCCCGATGGAGTTGGAGGAGATTGTGCAGTCGGAAGAGGTCATGGCCGAAGTCGCCTACCCCATCGTGGAGCGCCAACGCCTGATTGACTTTGAGCGGCTTGCCACCGATCGTTCGCGGGATGCCGTTCTCGCCTATTTGAATGCAAACGCCTGATGCCCCACATCGCCTTCAACGGCTGGTTTTGGGATCAACCTGGCACCGGCAGCGGACAGTATACACGCAACCTGATCGATGTTTTCTGCCGTGCTGATCCCGATCTTAAGATCACACTGATCCTACCTGAGTCAGCCGCCATCGATGATGTCCCTGAAGGGGTGGCCCTTGAGCGCGTCGGATTGAAAGGGCGCGGTCATTGGGCTAAGTTGCGCTTCGAGCAAATACAGTTCCCGCAAACTGCCGGGCGCATCAACGCCGACCTGGCGCATGTGCCCTATTGGGCTGGTCCGCTGCGCAGCCCGATCCCGGTGGTGGTGACCGTCCACGACCTGATCCCCTTGCTGCTGCCCTCTTATCAAGGTGGCTTACTGGCTCGCACTTATACCGGGCTGGTGGCGGCTTCGGCGCGGGGTTCAGACGCCATCATCACCGACTCGGAAGCCTCACGGGCCGATATTCTGGAGCATCTCAAGGTTGATCCAGCACAGGTCACGGCGATTCCCCTGGCCGTCAGCAGCGCTTTTAGCCCGACCAGCGCTGGTGTGCTCGATATGGCCATCCGCAAGAAATACGATCTTCCGCCGGAGTATGTTTTGTATCTGGGCGGCTTCGATCTACGCAAGAATCTGAATGTGCTGCTGCACGCTTTCAGTTACGTCCAACGCGGCTATCCGATCCCCCTGGTGATCGGTGGCAAACTGCCGCAAGCAATCACAGCGCGTGTCTTTGATCTGCCCAGGCTGATCGCTGATTACGGCTTTGAAGAGGGCGATGTGCAGTTGATCGGTTGGGTGGAAGAAGCCGACAAGCCTGCCCTCTATCGATTGGCGACGACGGCGGTTTTTCCTTCCCGCTATGAAGGTTTCGGCCTGCCAGTACTCGAAGCGATGGCCTCCGGCGTGCCGGTGGTGGTTGGCGATACGCCTGCCTTGGCCGAATTGGTCGGTGGGGCCGGGTTTGTGGTTTCGCCAGACAACGCCCGTGAGCTGGCTGGCGCGATCTTGGCGACCATCACCCAGCCAAATGTCGCCGCCGATCTAAAGAATAAGGGCCTCACCCGTGCCAAAGCGTTCGATTGGGGCCGCACGGCAGGCGAAACCCGTCTGGTCTACGATCAAGTCTTGCGGTCTGCTTCCGAGCACTGAAGTGCCCGGCTACTCGAAGTCGGCAGAAAACGATCAACCTGAGCAACCAGGCGGGCTGCCGCAATTAGAGGTGAGCGACGTCTCGCCCCAATCGACTATCTGGCTGCGAGCCAGCTACTCTTTCATAATCCACAGCGACGCTCCCTGCGGATGCTCTGCCAGGGTGAGACCGCCCTCGCTAACCGTCGCTTCTACGCCGCTCAGGAACTCGGTAAAGCGTGTCCCATCGGCGATCCCGCCATGTGCGACCGGCAGCGGACCGGCCTCACGTGCCACCTCGGCCCGGTGCCCCAAGACGATGATGTGTTGGCCACCCAACACACGTTGATACGCGATGGTGTCCGGCTCTGTCGCGAGCACCTGGAAGCCCCCTCTCGCCAAAACCGCTGACTCACGGCGCAGTGCAATCAGCTTGCGATAGAAGGCCAACAGGTCTTGGTTCCAACGTTCTTTTTCCCAGACCATACATGCGCGAGAGTTGGTGTGCCCGCTGCCGGCTGCCACATCTTCAAGCCCAATTTCATCGCCATACAAAATGCAAGGCACGCCAGGGAAGGTCATCAGCAGCACGACCGCCATTTTTTGCAGTGCGTCGTTGCCCTCTAGAAGCGTGCGGATGCGCGGTGTATCATGGCTACCCAGTAGGTTGAACTGCTGCAAAGCGATCACCCAGGGGATGCCGGAGCGGCGCGCCTGCCATTGGGCAGCCATGGTCGCGGTGTGGGTAGGGGCCGCAAAGATTCCCTCTTTCATACCCAGCGCCCAACGTGAAAAATCCTTCATCCAATCATCGAGAGGGGCGCTGAAGCCGCTGTAGTTCATGGTGGCGTCCCATTGATCACCCTGAAGTTGAGACGTTCCATCGAAGAAGTTCTCACCGAAGTAGTAGGCATCTGGATGGGCTTCTTTGGCGGCGGCACGCTGCTCCCGGATGATCTCCGCGTTGAGTTGGGTCCGGGCATGGCGACCCAGCATGTTGCCTACATCGACGCGCCAGCCATCCGCACGGTAGGGTTCTTCTAGCCATTGGGCCAGAACGCGGCGCATCCGGCTGCGCAGGATGGGGCTTTCATAATTAAGCTTGGGCAGGATGGGTGCGATCGTCCAGTAGACGTACTTGTTCGGATGCTCGTCGAAAATGAAGTATGATGCCTCTTCGGAGTCGGCATCTTCAAGGGCTTTCTGGAACCAGGGATGCATGACCCCACAGTGATTGGGTACGACGTCCATGATGTAGCGCATATCGCGCTCATCGAGGGCCTGGCGCAGTTCGATCAGGGCTTCATTGCCGCCCAGAATCGGGTCAACATTGTCAAAGTCAATCACATCATAGCGATGGTTTGAGTAGGCCGAGAAGATGGGGTTGAGGTACAAGGCGTTGACGCCCAGTTCCTTGATGTAATCAAGATGTTGGGTGATGCCTTGTAGGTCGCCGCCGAAGAAGGTCTGAGAGGGATGAGCGTCCTCTGGTGGAGGGGCCTCCCAGGCTAAGGTTTGCGGTTCACGGCCCATATAAACGAAGTCGCCGGGCTGCGGATCGTTGGACGGATCGCCGTTAGCAAAGCGATCCGGGAAAATCTGGTAGAAGACAGTCTGATGCAGCCAGCTCGGCGGATGATAATCGGCCAGGACTTGAAAGTCGCTGCTGTCGTTGGGGTCATATGGTGTCAAGCCGATCCCACTGTAGAACCAGCCTTGACCGTCCGCGATGATCAAGAAGCGGTAGCGGTTGCGGGGTTCGACAATGCTGAGTTGGACTTCCCACCATTGATTGCTGTCATCGGTCGAAACCTTCTCCAGCTTGCGAAAGGCCTGCTCACCATCTGGCTCAATGCGCAGGTAGGCACTTTCGATGGGGGCAGCAGCAGCGGCGCGCAGCCGGATCGTTACGGTGGCACCGAAATCAGGTGTCAGGTCAGAGACGAGAGATCCATCGTGATGGATGCTGTTGTGCCAGGTCATAGATGGCGTTCCTATCTGATGTGGAGATTTACTCG